>UNSK01000006.1 GCA_900552525.1 Candidatus Gastranaerophilales bacterium
CCTACAGCCGTAAGGGTTTCAGGGTGATTGATTAAGCATTTTTTTGCTAAACTTCTCATTGTCAACAACATATCCTTATATATATTATATTCCACATTTAAATAATTTATAACATCATATTAAGATTTTGTAACAATTATAGTTTACGAAATTTTAATTTATTTTTATACTATAATATGCTTAATGGTTACAAAAGCACTTACAGCAGCAGCTATCGGAATTAATTCATGCAAGATTGAAGTGGAAGTTGATGTTACAAATTCACTTCCGGGTATGAGTATTGTCGGACTGCCTGACAATGCTGTAAGTGAAGCCAGAGAGCGCGTACATTCTGCAATAAAAAATTCCGGCTACACATTTCCCACCGGAAAAGTTATTGTTAATCTTGCACCAGCTGATATTCGAAAAGAAGGTACTAATTATGACCTTCCAATTGCTGTAGGAATTTTAAAAGAACAAGGTATAGATATTCCGGATGACAATAACACAGCCTTTCTAGGAGAATTGTCCCTTGATGGCAACTTAAGAAAAGTTAACGGAATACTTCCGCTTGTAAGCGGGCTTAAAGAAAACGGAATAACAACAGTGTTTGTACCGGAAGAAAATGCAAGGGAAGCAGCTCTAGTAAAAGATATGGTTATACTGGGAGTAAAACATCTCGCAGATATAGCCGGACATTATACAGAAAATCCCTTAAAACCAACTGTTATAGATATTAATGAATATCTAGCAAGAAATGCAAATACAGATTTTTCATATGATTTTAAAGATGTAAAAGGTCAGGTTAAGGCTAAAAAAGCACTGGAAATTGCAGCAGCTGGAGGGCATAACATACTTATGTCCGGTTCTCCCGGATCCGGAAAAACTCTTATGGCAAAGTGCTTAGCTTCAATTCTGCCCCCGCTTGAGCTAAAAGAAGCGCTAGAACTTACTAAGATTTACAGTATAAGCGGCCTGTTAAGCCCTGACGAGCCTTTAATGACTAAAAGGCCATACAGATCTGTACACCACACCGCATCTTCTAACAGCATTATAGGAGGAGGCTCAAATCCTAAACCAGGTGAAATTACACTAGCGCATAGAGGAGTATTGTTTCTTGATGAGATGGTTGAATTTCCTAGACATGTGCTTGAAGTATTAAGACAGCCGCTTGAAGATGGAGAAGTAGTGGTTTCAAGAACAAGAAATTCTATAAAATACCCTGCAAAGTTTATGCTTGTAGGCGCAATGAATCCATGCCCATGCGGTTATTTGGGTGATAGAGAAAAACAGTGCATATGTTCTGAGTATCAGCTCCAGAGATACCGTTCTAAGCTCTCAGGCCCGCTGCTGGATAGAATTGATTTAATTATAAATGTGCCTCGATTAACAACTGATGAGCTTATTAATACATCCAGTGAAGCAGAGCCTTCTGCAAAAATAAGAGAAAGAGTGATTAGAGCAAGAAAGCTTCAAGCAGAGAGATACAGAAATGACGGCATTCTTACAAATTCTGAGCTAAATGCAAGGCTTATAAAAAAATATTGTATTCTTGATGGTAAGACAGCTGAATTTCTGAAAACAGCTTCTCAAAAGTTTCATCTTTCCGGTCGAAGATATTCAAGAATTTTAAAACTTGCAAGAACAATAGCTGATTTAGGCGGCAAAGAAAATATCACCCTTGAAGATGTCACACAGGCGCTTCAATACAGAGAGGGATAGGGGCTGGACATAAGGGGCACGAGAATTTGTAAATTTTAATTAAAATTAGCCTGCGGGGTGTTCACAAAAAATAGTTTAACGTGTATGATAGATTGTATGATAAATTTAGAGGATTTATATTCGGAAGTTCCGCCGACAAAATTAAGAAATATTGATGAAAAATTTCGACCGGCGCAGACTTCGCCGTTTTGGTTGTGGGTGGCTGACAGGTTTTTCTACGGGATGTTAGAAAACCGTTTCTATGCATTTCGTTATAAAGGTTATGAAAAATTTTATAACAGAGATATGGATGCACCTATTATTTTGTTCGCTCCGCACAGCAACTGGTGGGACGGCATTGTCGGGTACAACATATGTCATAGAATTTTCAAAAAAGAAATTCGGCTTATGGTCGAAGAATTAAATAGATTTCCACTATTAAGAAGAGGCGGAGCATATAATGTTAATAAAAAGTCGCCTCAAGCGTCTATGCAGGCAATTAAATATACTGTAGATGCTCTGGGAGATAGAAATAACATTATTTATAATTTCCCTCAGGGTATTATAAAACCTCCTAATTTTAGACCGATTGAGTTCCAGACCGGCTTAACTTATATTGCAGAAAAGGCTGCAAAAAGATACGGTAAAGTATATTTAATGCCTGTCGCTGTGAATTATATGTTTCTCAGAGATAATCGTCCGGAAGTTCTTGTTGAATTCGGGGCTTTAATTGAATTGAACGATGATAAACCGGATAGAAAAAAATACACAGAATTTCTTGCAAAAACATTAGAAGCACTGTGCGATAAGCAGTTCTATGATATCAGTCAGGGACATTTCAAAGGATATGATACTCTATTCCAGAGAAAACTCAAGTGGTATAGAAGAATTGAGCAAAGACTAAAAAAAATTGAAGTTAAAGGTTCGGGCGTTTAGCGTTGCGCGCATAAACTTCAAGCGCGCTTTTATGTTAACCTGCTGATAACCTCATCAATTTCGCATTCCCACGAAATCATGTCCTGTTGTTTGAATATCTCTACACTCTTATACCATGGAGTTGTTTTTGTATCACCGAACCAGCGCCAATCAGAAGCGTATGGCAAAAGTAAGTAAGTTTTTACACCCAGTGCCCCCGCAAGATGAGCAACAGACGTATCAACCGTTACTACAACATCCATAGCTTTTAGCGCAGATGCAGTATCTGAAAAACTCTTAAAATCTTTAGCCAGATTTATCATCTGAGGATATCGCTCATTACCCTTCAACGTATCATCTACTTGAAACGAATAAACTTGAATATTCGCAAGATTAAACATTTTTTCAAAAAATTTAACATTAATAGTACGGTTTATCATTGTCCTGATACCGGCGCTGCCGGCTTCCCAACAAAAACCAACTTTTAACTTTTTACTATCGACTTCCGCCGGCAGCGCCGACAAATACCCCTCTGCAAGAGGAATATTATTGAAATCCATATTTAGAATATAGGGCAAATCTGTGATAAATACTGCTTGCAATTCAGGATTTAAATCCTCATGAGCAATAAAATTTATACCCTTAAAATTATTCTGAAATAGCTCTTGCAATGCAGTCCTTGTTCCGACATTAATTTTCCTGTTTCCAAGGTAATTCAAGTATCTTGAAAACATAATATGGTCGCCGTATCCTTGGTCGCAGATTACGTTAATTTCATCCTCTAATTTATCTCCCGGCTTCCAGAAATTTTTTGATAAATTACTAAATTTTGATTTATCACGTTTAAAAAAATATTCGTATCCTTTATAGAAATTTTTCTGCGTCAAATAACACATTCCAAGTGACGTGATTGTGTTGATATCGTTAGGAAAATTTTTCAGCATCTTCTTATAATGCTCAACTGCATCATCAAACTGTCCGAGTTTCTGGCAGCTTACCGCAATATTATAATCAGCCTCCGGATTTCCAAGCTCAGCCGCAGCTTTATAACATTCTTTGGCCTGCCTGTCATCACAATAAATCAATTCTTTTAAAAATCCTAAATGGAACCAGAGTGTAGCAGCATCCGGCCTTTTCCTTAACTCTTCGACACAAAGTTTCTCAGCTTCAATAAGTTTACCTGATTGAGTTAAAGCCTTAACTTTATTAGCAATAGCTCTAACATCATCAGGATATTTTTCATACATTTTATCTGCAAACTCTACGGCTTTTTTATAATTCCTTATCTCAAACAGGCTCATCACCAGTTTATTATAAATATCAGGATTTTCACCGTAAGAAACAGCTTTTTCCAGTATATCAGCAGCTTCTTTGAAATTGCCTCTTTCATACTCCGCAAAACCAAGAGCAGAAACGGTTCCGAAACTTTCTTTAATTCCACAGGCTTTACGCAGAATTTCACAGGCTTTATCATAATTTCCGATATTAACATAAAACAGCCCGTAAACAGAAAGTAAATTTACGTCATCTGGATTTTCAGCAAGAAGCCCGTCATATATCGCTTTTGCTTCACTAATCTTCCCGTTTTGAGTATAGGTAATGGCTTGTTTTATAATTTCTATATTTATCATAATCCCAGTTTGCTAAGTGTACCGACAACAAATCCTTGCAGAATTTGAAGTAGAATTATGGCTACAATAGGTGAAATATCAAGCATTCCGCCTATTGGTGGTATTATACCTCTAAAAATATTCAAAAATGGGTCTGTAATGCAGCGAAGTGCTGCAAATGGCTGAGAAAGCCAATCAATATTAGGAATCCAACTTAAAAATATTCTTATGATGATTAATAAATAATAAAAATAAAACAAAAGAGACACGGTTCTGGATATCATATAGACCTCATATTATAATTGGGAATTTCTGCGAGTACTAGCACATTCACAATTACTATTTTCTGCCGGTATTTTCTCTATCATAGTAAATAAAAGTTTTTTCAAATTATCCAGATTATTATTAAATACCTGAATAACTTCATGATGAGAAACAGGAGGAACATCTCCGACAAGTCCTGCATCATAGTCCGTAATCAAAGAAATATTCAGCGGACACATATCCATTTCTTTAACGAGATATGCTTCCGGAAATGCTGTCATATTAATAACTTCCCATCCTTGAGATGTGAAGAATTTAGACTCTGCCTTCGTTGAAAAACGCGGACCATTTATTACAACAACGGTACCTGTTTCGTGAACAGTAATTCCCAGTTCTTTAGCAGTATCAATTGCAAGTTTTCTCAACTCAGGGCAATAAGTTTCAGCTGCAGAAGGGTGAGTAACGATTGGTCCTTCAAAGAAAGTTGTTTTTCTGCCGTCAGTCCAGTCTACAAACTGGTCACAGATTACAAAATGTCCCGGTGCAACATGTTTTTGCAGACTCCCTGCTGCACAAGGTGAAATAACTCTCTTACAGCCAACTTCTTTCATTGCCCAGACATTAGCTCTGTAATTAATTAAATGAGGTAAAATCGTATGACTTCTGCCATGACGAGGCATGAAAGCGACTTTATGAGCACCAATTTTTCCGATGAATAAACTATCAGACGGCATTCCATAAGGTGTTTCAATTTTTACCTCTTTAATATCCTCCAAAAACTTATAAAATCCTGAACCGCCAAAAACGCCAATATCTGCTAATTTTTCCATCATAAAATTCCTTTCTTTATTTTTTTATTATTTTAACATGAATAATATTTTAACAAAACTATATAATTTGTTACCCCCTCAAATCTTTTTGTACTATAATTTTCATGTGGTTTTACAAAAGAAAGGAAGAGAACTAATGACAATTTTAGACAAAATTATGAAACCAAAATCAATTGCGGTTGTCGGCGCTTCTACCAAAGAACATACAATTGGTTCTGATATTATGAAGAGATTACAAGAATACAATTTTAACGGAAAAATTTATCCGGTAAACCCTAAAGGCGGTATTATTGAAGGTTTACAGGCATATACCTCTGTATTAGAAATTCCGGGCGAAGTTGATTTAGCAATTATTGTTGTTAATGCTAAATTCGTTCTTTCTACAATTGACCAGTGCCACGAAAAAGGCATAAAAGGTCTTTGTATTATTACTGCCGGCTTCAAAGAAACTGGCGCAGAAGGTGCTGAGGCTGAAAAACAATTACTCGCTAAAGTTAGAGAATACGGTATGAGATGTGTTGGTCCTAACTGTTTAGGCGTTGTTAACACTCATCCTGATATCAGAATGGATGGATGCTTCGCTGAATCATTACCAGAACGAGGAAACATCGGCTTTGTTTCTCAATCAGGTGCTTTAGGCGGCGGTATTTTAAATATCTTAAAAGACCTTAACCTCGGTTTTGCTCAGTTTATTTCTATCGGTAATCAGGCTGATGTTAATGCTGAAACAGCTCTTGAATACTGGGAAAATGAAGCAGACGTTGAACAAATTCTTCTTTATATGGAATCAATTCAAAACCCTGCAAACTTCAGAAAGTTAGCTTCCAGAATTTCTAGAAAAAAACCAATCTTAGCTCTTAAAGCAGGACGTTCTGCAGCAGGGGCTTCAGCAGCTTCTTCTCACACAGGTTCTTTAGCTGGAGCTGATAAAGCTGCGAATGCATTATTAGCCCAGTCAGGAGTTATCAGAGAATACTCATTGAAAGACCTGTTTGCAACAGCAAAAGTTTTTGCGAACTGCCCTATTCCAAAAGGAAACAGAGTTGCTATTATTACTAACTCCGGCGGTCCTGGTATCATGGCTACAGATGCTGTTTGCGAACACGGTATGCAAATGGCTAAAATTTCTGACGCTACAAAAGAAAAATTAAGAAGTTTCTTACCTTCTGCAGCCTCAGTAAAAAACCCTATCGATATGATTGCTTCTGCACCTATCGAACACTACCAGCAAACTCTTGAAACAGTTATTGCTGATGAAAATGTTGATATGATTATTACAATCTATCTTCCATTCTTAGGTCTTAAAGATATTGATGTTGCAAAAGCTCTTATGGAAATTAAGGCTAAAAATCCACAGAAACCTGTTATCGGTGTATTTATGACGAAGAGTGAATTCTTTAACAAGATTTCTGATATGGACGTTAACATGCCGTTCTTTATGTATGCAGAAGAAGCTGCTGACGGTTTGAACAGATTAAACCAGCAGAGATTATGGATGGAAAGACCGGAAGGTAAAATTCCTTCATTTGATGTTGATTATAAAAAAGCTCAAGAAATCATTGCTAAATCTGTTAACGAAGGCAGAGATCAGCTTACTACCCGTGAATCAATTGATGTATTAGATGCTTATGGTATCAGAGTATGTAAATCAGGATTTGCAAAATCTGAAGACGAAGCTGTAACTATCGCTGATTCAATCGGCTACCCTGTTGTTATGAAGATGACTTCAAAAACAACTTCTCACAAAACAGATGTAGGCGGTGTTAGAGTTAACATCCAGTCTGCAGAACAATTAAGAGCTGAATATCAGGATTTAATTTCTAAGTTAGAAGAAAAAGGACTTCTTGAAGGTCTTGAAGGCGTTATCATTCAAGAAATGGTAAAAGGCAATAGAGAAATGGTTTGCGGTATCGCAACAGACCCACAATACGGACCTATGATGATGTTCGGTTTAGGCGGTGTGTTCATCGAAGTTATGAAAGACGTAACTTTCAGAATTGCACCTTTGACTGACATTGACGCTAAAGAAATGATTAAGTCAGTTAAGGCTTACAAATTACTTGAAGGCGCAAGAGGCACAACACCTGCACAGATGGAACAAATCGAAGAAACATTGTTGAGACTTTCTCAATTAGTTCACGATTTCAAATTCATCGACGAATTAGACATCAATCCGTTGTTGATTTCTGAAAAAACAGGTGAAGGCATCGCTGTAGACGGTCGTATCAAAGTAAGAATGAGCGAAGCTCAGGAAGCTTTGAATTACCACTGCAAAGACGGTGTTTGCGCTTGCAGGGTGTAAATGGCTGGTAAGTAAAATTACAAGCTTTATTGTATAAACGAATGTAAGGATGCGGTAAATTATAAATTTACCGCATCCTTTTATTATTGCAACATATCAAGATGCTTTTGAGCTTCTTCTTCTCTTTTGAGCGCTGCATCATAATTGCCAGTTTCCAAGCAACCAGCAGTAACCAAGGCTGTGCCGGCAACAACTGACGTTCCGGCACTAAAAATACCAAGAGGATATAATAAAAGACCAGCACCACAAAGTAAAGTTGATGATATGCCACTTTGCCACTTGTCGCGACCTGCTTGCTTCTTTATACCTTGCAATATTTCTTTTTGATCCAATGTTCCATTTTTATCAGTGTCTAAGTCTTTAAAATCAACTCCAATAAAACAGGAATAAATTTTTTGTTTTTCTGCTTGTGCTTTTGTCATACCTACATAATAAGTACCATTTGATGTTGAAACTGAATTTGGAACTTGTGGATTTGTCATAATACTTTCTCCTTTTTATACTCTATGTTTTACTCTTGATGTATATATAAAGTCTTTTTCTTTTTTAAAATTGCTAAAAATTAGATATTAAATATAGAAAAAATGTTTAAACTTAGATATAATGCGCCATTCCGACTTTACAAAACTTAATATATCATGATATTTAACGTCTGTTTTTTATTAAAAAATAGATATTGAGGATTTATGAAATTAAAAAAACTATTAGGTGAACGAATTAAACGGCTTAGAAAAAGCAGAAATCTGACGCAGGAACAGCTTGCAGAGATGATTGAAATTGCGCCGAGAAATTTAAGCAGAATTGAAGTCGGTGAAAGTTTTGTTACAGCGGAAACCTTAGAAAAATTGCTTTTTGCTTTAAATGTCACGGCAGAAGAGCTTTTTGCATATGAACATATTAGAGAAGCAAAAGACTTATTAGCCGAAATTTACACATATTTAGACACAATTAAAACAAATAAATCGCAGCTGGAAAAAGTTTATAGAGCAATTAAATTTGTCAGAGAAAATGAATAATACATATCAGATTAAATAATATGATATAATTATATTATAAAGACTAAAAAGAAAGGTTTTTATATGGATAACAAAAAAGTTTGGCTAACGGTTATTCTTGCGGGGATTCTTGCTATTGCAGCAGCTGCATTATTATTTTTCAGAATGCCTGACAAGAAAGAAATTATTCCGGCAGAAGAGCAGCAAAATGTCGTTGAAACACAAGAGATTTCTACGGAAAAAATCTTACCGGAAGGAAAACCTGAACAACCTGCCCCAAAAACTCCGGCGGTAAAAAAAGTTTCACAGAAAAAAGTACAAACATCAAAACCAACTGAAACAAAAGTAAAGCCTGCCGTAGTCACTCCGGAAATCATAAAAGAAACACCTGTCACAGAAATCAAATCTGAAGAACAGAAAAAAGATGAACAGGGAATTATTGTACCCGTAGAATACAAATCAAAAAACTCTTTCAAATATGTTTATACACCAAACAGATTTTAATTATGAAATATCAGGGATATGCGTTTAAAAACAGGAAAGTAGATTTTTATAAGCTGGAAAATTTTGGCTTTGAGAATAAACACGGATATTATACATATAAAACAGAGTTACAAAAAGGAAAATTTGAACTTTGCCTGACTATATCAGAAGCCGGTGAATTGGATTATAAAATCATTGAAACATCAACCGATGAAGAATACGAGCCTGCTTACATCAAAAATGCTGAAGGGAAGTTTGTTGGAGAAATTCGTCAGGAAGCAGAGGATGTGATATCCCTAATTGCAGCCAGATGCACTGAATTTACCCCCTTTTCAAGTGATTATACATACAAAGTCATTGATTACATAAAAGAAAAATACTCAGATGAGCCTGAATATTTGTGGGAGAAATTTCCTGACAATGCGATATTTAGAAACAAGAAAAATCAGAAGTGGTACGCAGCAATACTAACCGTTCAAAAAAGTAAAGTCGGACTGCAGGAAGATGGCACTTGTGAAGTTATAGACCTGAAAGGCAAGCCGGAGAAAATCACAAGCATCGTGGACGGCATAAAATTTTTACCTGGATACCATATGAATAAAAAGCACTGGTACACTATAAGGCTTGACGGTTCTGTCAATTTAGACGAAATTTTCAAACATATAGACTCCAGCTATAATGCAGTAAACTAGATACTGGAAAAACATAAGGGAATATATTATCATATAATTATTATTTAGAGTGAGGGACAATATGGTTAGACGTATACTAATTTTATTATGCTTATTAGTTTTTTCAATATCAGTATATGCTGGTGAATATACAGTACAAAAACTTCCTAACGGACAAACAGTTGTTGTCTATCCAATTAAGGATAACCCAATTGTTACCATTGATACCTGGATTAAGACAGGTTCAATAAATGAAACTGATGAAAATAACGGAGTTGCACATTTTTTAGAGCACCTTTTCTTTAAGGGAACAAAAACACACCCGACAGGAGATATGGACCGAATTCTTGAATCAAAAGGGGCTGTTGTTAATGCTGCAACAAGTAAAGATTTTACTCACTACTATATAACAATTCCTTCAGAATACTTTGATACAGCAATGGAACTGCATTCTGATATGCTCCTGCACCCGCAGATTCCACGCAAAGAACTTGAAAAAGAAAGAAAAGTTGTACTCGAAGAAATTGCAAAAGACGGAAACACTCCTTCAAAGAAGGTTTATGATAACTTGAATGATATGATGTATACAAAGCACCCTTATAAGAGAAAAGTTATCGGCTCTGCTGACATCATAGGCACAATAAGAAGAGAAGAAATTCTTGATTATTTTAATAATTATTATGCTCCATCTAACATGGTAACTCTTGTTGTTGGAGATGTTGATACAGAAAAGGCTATTGCTAAAATTCAGCAGTCCTTTAATCAGGAATATAAAAAACCTGTTAAAAAGACTTTCAGAAAAGAAGGTCAGCTTCAAACCCAGAAAAGAAAAATTGACTACACTGATACTGAATACGGATATATGATGATTGGTTTCAGAGGTGTTGATATAAATAATAACGAAACCTACGCACTCGATGTTCTTTCAGAGATTTTAGGAGGTGGCAAATCATCAAGACTTTACAGAGATATTAAAGAACAAAAGGGGCTTACTTTCTCTATTTCGGCTTCAAATGGAAGCTACAGGGATGATGGCATTTTTTACATTAGTGCAAACTTTACACCTTCAAGCCTTGATAAACTGGAAAAAGCTATTTTTGAAGAAATTGCAAATATACAAAAATACGGAGTTACAGATGAAGAGTTGAACAGGGCAAAAAATATGCTTGTTCAAGATACATACTACTCAAGAGAATCAACTTCAAATATATCTTCTGAGCTGGGCTATATTATGACGCTTTCAAACAGCTCTATAATTTATGACACATATGTAGACAATATTAAAAAGGTTACAGCTCAGGAAGTTGTAAATGCAGCAAGAAAATTTCTCGGAACAAATAAGAGTGCTGTATCTATAGTACTTCCTAAATCAATGGAAGGTGTCAGCCAGACAAAAGAAACTAAAACTCACTCAGCTACTAAAATTTCTGAACACAATGGCACAGTCAAATACCAGATTGATAACGGCTCCACATTGTTAATAAATCAAAATAAAAATAACGATATTATTGCAATTAGCGTGATTGCAAAGGGAGGCGAATTTCTCGAAAAAATTCCGGGCGAAGGCACGCTGACAGCCGCAACAATGCTTAAAGGAACAAAGAAATTTTCTGCGCAGGAACTGGCTCAAATCCTTGATGAAAATGGTATAATCATCGAACCTGGCTGCAGTGAAGATTATTTTGTAATCAATGTTCAAACGACTACTGCTCAAATAGATAAAACAATGGAAATTCTGGATGAAATAATTAATCATTCTACATTTGATGACTATGAAATTGAGAAAAAGCGTTCAGAGCTGCTTAATAAAATTAAACAAAGACGTGATGTTCCAATGAATATCGCACTGGAGAATTTTCAGACTATAATTTTTGAAAATAGTGTTTATTCACATTCAAATAAAATTCTTGAAAAAACATTACCAACAGTGCAAAAAGATGATATTTTGAAATATTATAATAAAATTTTAGATTCTAAAAATGTTATTATTTCTGTAAATGGTAATGTTGATCCGCAAAAAATGATATCAGAATTCGGTTCAATTCTGAAAAATAAAAACAATCCTGCTGTAAATTATTCAAACTTCAGAATAACAAAAGCATCAGCACCAAAGACGGTTTCACAGAACATAAAAGATTTGCAGACCGCATGGTTATTTCTTGGCTGGCAGACTGCAGGAGTTCAAAACAAGAAAGACTTTGTTACGCTCAAAGTTATGAATACAATTCTTGGCTCTGGTATGAGCTCAAGGCTTTTCAGAAACCTCAGAGAACAGGATGGACTTGCTTACCAGCTAGGTTCAAGCTATTCGCCTAAAATGCTCGGCGGTTCATTCTTTGCTTACATTGGAACTAACCCTGAAACACTGGATTATTCAAGAAAGAAAATTCTGCATGAAATCGATAGATTTAAAATGGAATTTGTATCCGATACTGAATTAAAAGATGCAAAAGACAGGCTTAAAGGCAGTTTTGTTATTGCAATGGAAACTAACTCGGAAAAAGCTTCTAATATCGGATTATTTGAAACTTACGGCTTCGGATACGATTTCTTAAACGAATATGTAAAAATGATTGATCAGGTAACTGCTTCTGACATTATAAGCGTTGCAAACAAATACTTTAACAACATTATTATTCAATCTGAAGTGAAATAGTTTGACAAAATTCGAACAAAGTTTTAAAATAATATTAAAGTTAGCCATTCCTAACATAAGAGAGGAGAAAAATGTTTATTCCACCGGTACTTGCATATAAGAATAATACACCGGCTGTGCAATTTCAGGGAAAAACATCTTCAATAACAGAAATTGCTGATTTAAGAGTTTTTCACCACCATATTTATGAATTTAAAAAGGGTATACGCAATCTAATTCTTACTACAGAGAAATCAAAGTATAAAGAAACAATTGCCAGCAGACTGCAAAAAGATAATATTGACTTTGTTATCCATGACATTGATAAGAATAAAATTAATGTTTATTTTGGAGCCAAAGAATGTATTGATGTTATCAAGACTTTTAATCCCAAGCTTAATGAGCTGAGTGCAGAACAGGATTTTATGCTTGGAATAATGCTCGGTTACGACAGAGTCAAACAGTGTGAAAGGTATATGAAAATTAAAAACGGCGAGATTAAGCTTGGCAAGAAACCTCTTTAAGCTCAAATTTGATAACTTTACACAAATCATCCAGACTTAATTCAACCTGATATCCGATTTTACCTGCACTGAAAATTATTGTTTCAAAGTTTTGTGCTGATATGTCAATTACGGTTGTGAAAAATTTCTTCATCCCGATAGGAGAACAACCTCCGTGAACATAGCCCGTTAATGGTAAAAGTTCTTTGGATTTAAGCATTTCAACAGACTTTTCACCGACTGCCGCAGCAGCTTTCTTTAAATCCAATTCTTTCTCAACCGGAATCATAAATACATAGTGGTTTCCTGACTTAGCAAGTGTAACAAGGGTCTTAAAAACTCTTTCCGGATTTTGATGTAGAACAGCTGCAACTTCCGTTCCGCTAACTGCATCTGTGTCAGCATAAGAATAGTGGTTATATTTAACCTTTGCTTTATCCAGCATTCTCATTACATTTGTTTTAAATTCACTCATTGTCTTTTTATCCATTCCATAATAATATTTACCAGATATTCCTGCTGGCTCTCTGTAAGCTGAACGCCTTTTTTAAAATGATGCCATTTCTCTATACAGCCCCTGCAGCAAGTTGCGGTTGCATGCTGTGCTATAAAAACAGGGTGCCCTTTCATTGGTGTTTGTTTCCCGTCATTGGCAATCTCTGCCGGAGCAATTCTTTTTGAGATGAAATCTTTAGCATGAGATTTAATCGTTTCTATACCTTTCTCTTCTATGTACAGTTTTTCTTTGTCCTTGAGTTTAAATTTACTCCGGAATTTTGAGTTAGCAAGTTTATCGAAAATATCCATATGTATATTTTAGCACCAAGTTTAAATTTTTCCTAAAACATCGGCTTTTAGAGCTTCCTGAAATTCTTTTCGGTATAAAAAACCGAGGTGTGAACCGTTACTTACGCATACAAGGTGTTTTCCTGCCAATGTTTTTAATCTTTTTATCTGCCCTTCTGTTGCAAAGAAATCATCAGGAGAGTGATAAATTCTGTAATTATCATTATTTACAAGATAATCTGCAAGAGAATAAAGACTTGTTTCATATCTCATATTTTCAAGCGAAGAGCCGTTTAGGAGATATTTTTCTACATAATCTCTGTAGCTCATATTATTTATTGCTTCATAGATATCAGTCTTTTGTCCTTTTGCAATATTTTCAATAGTAAAAATTAAATCCGAAAGTTTTTGCCTTAGCAGGAATGTTGTTATTAACTTTCCTTCCTGTTCTGTAAAAGGAAGAGCTGAAATATTCATATCAGGATTATTTTCTTTCATCTTTGTAATTTGCAAAATTTTAGCTGCTGTAACTGCTGTTTTATGTTTAACTTCCGGTGAATTATTATCAAGCTCGTCGCTATTTTTATCAAGCTGCTCAACTGCATAAACTAGTTCAACAGGCGGGCTGATTGCAATGTATTTAGTTATGCCGAGCGTATTATTCTTGCTTTCTTTTTCTGCAACAAAAAGAGATGAAAGAGCTCCGAAAGATGTTCCGATAATAATTTTTTCATCGAACTTACATTCATATTTATTTTCCAGTTTGTCCAGAATTTTATGAGTAACAAGCTTTATATTATCAGCATCCTGAGAAGGTATTCCAGGACAGTACCCTTCCGGCATACTTCTTACAAATTCCCAGTGGAAGTGGCTGCCAAGCATTACAATAGAATACCCTTCATCAAAGAACATTTTTGCAAATACTGTGGAATGATGTGTATTGTATCCTTCACCAATTGACGGATAAAGAATAATAAGCGGTGCATTTTTATCCTTTTGAAGAATATAACGGAATTTATATTCATCTCGCTCCGGCACGATTGCAACAGATGAAGTTTTTATCCTTTTGGCAAAACTTCTATTCCATATAGAAAGTTCATTCCAGATAGATTTATCGATTTCAGGATTATCAAAAAGCGCTGTACGCATAGAATCTACAATTGGCGATTGCGGTTTAAAATCTTCAAGAAGAATATCAGGCGTAAGTTCCGGTTTTTGAATAATTTCGAGTTCATCAATATCAGCTGCTGCACCTGTAATTTCACCACTCTCATCTGCCGGGGTTTCTGTCTGAGCAGTAATTTCTTCAGCAAGAGCTGACGGCTCATCTTCTTCAACAAGCTTTGCCTCTGTTTCAAGAAGGTTCTGACGGTCTAAATTTGCATTTTTTATATAATTTTCTATACCATATAATTTTTTTTGAATATCATAAGGATCGGCATAAGTTGATTCAAGCATCTGAGCAAGAGGCTGCATATAAGAAGTTCTATTAACCATCAATCCAAACTTTACAAGAGCAGTAATAGGAGTAGCTAAGTATACAGAAGGATCTAACGCGGCCTCTATTGCCCTTCCACATAATGAACGAGGCGTACACGCATTTAATACCGGCATTACCATATAAGAGCCTGATTTCATTTTGCACTTGCAGAGAGCCTGCTCCATATTCTCCGTAGTCGGCTTTACCTTAAGCAGCTTACTTGCAGGATCAAAAAGCCCTCCAAGCCCGATGGTAGAATTTGTTAAAAACCGTATTGTTTCGTTTTTAACCCCTTCTCCATCCTTTTGAAGCAGACAGCTGGCAAGCCTTTTGGGATATTCAATATTATTATAAGCACTTTGAATTCTATCCATACCATATTGAGGCATTATTGAAGCCCATAAAATATGTACAGGCCGTGCAATATATTTATTCAAACGGCTGTTAAGGTTAAACATCTTCCTGTTAAACCCTTCAAATTTATCTTCACCCACATACATTCTGGCATAATCAGGATATTTAGGCGTACTGACCTGAGCTTTTTCTACCTGTGCAAAGACAGGAAACGTCAGGTTAAAAAGCAAAACAAAAGAAAGTATAATCGATATGAACTTTGAATACATAATTTACCTCAACAATTAATTTTATTGATAGAGGTTCAAAAATGTTATTGCTCAACCCGCTAGAAGAACAGGTTATTCTGGTTTTTCAGATTCTTTGACATCCTCCAGAGGATGTTTAAATGTGCAAGTTCTGCTTGAGCAGACTTCAAAATTACCGTTCTTTGTGACTTTTTTGACAAGAAGCTCTCCGCATTCAGGACATTTGTTTCCGGTAGGTTCGTCCCATAAAGCATAAGAACATTCCGGATAACGATTACATCCGAAAAAGATTTTTCCATATTTGGATTTCTTTTCTATGATTGTACCTTCTCCGCATTTCGGGCACTTAACTCCTGTAGAGCGTATATATTTTTTACGGTTCTTGCACTCTTTACATTCAAGATACTTGCCGTAAGGGCCGACTTTCATAACCATATCACTGCCGCATTTTTCACATTTTTCATCAACAGTTTGCTGTTCTTTGCCTTCGCCTTCGACATCATCAAGTTCCACGCTATTATTTAACGAAATAATAGTTTTACATTCAGGATATCCCGAACAGCCAAGGAATTGCGTACCGAAACGGCTAGTCTTAACCAGCATTACTTTTCCGCAGTTAGGGCATTTTTTGTCACTTTCAATCACAACTTTTTGAGCCGTTTTCATAACAGAATTTACCACTTCCATAAACGGAGTATAAAACTCTTTTAAAACAACATTCCAAACAGCCTTCTTCTCGGCTATTTTATCAAGCTTTTCCTCCATACCGGCTGTAAATTTATAATCCATAATATTCGCAAATTGGTTCACCAGCTGCTTACATACAGTTCTGCCAAGAAGTGTAGGATAAAGCGCCTTATCCTTCTTTTCAACATATTTGCGGGTTTGAATTACCGTAATAATAGTTGCATAAGTTGATGGACGGCCTATTCCGTGTTCTTCCAGAGCTTTTACCAGAGAAGCTTCGTTATATCTTGGAGGCGGCTGGGTAAAATGCTGCTTAGGAGTAATCTCTTTACATTTAACCTTGTCCCCTTGTTCTAAATCAGGTATTTTTGCATCTGCATCTTTTTCGTCTTCTTCTGCATCATTGTATAGCTTCAAAAATCCATCAAATAAAATCTTACTGGTACCGGCTTTCAAATTATAATCGCCAGCTTTTATATCAATTGTCTTGTTTGCAATCTCTGCCGGCGCCATCTGTGACGACATAAATTTATCCCATATAAGCTTATATAGCTTGTACTGGTCAGGCTGCAAATATTGCTTAATACTTTCCGGAGTGCGTTCCGGATAAGAAGGCCTGATAGCTTCGTGAGCATCCTGTACATTTTGTTTTCCTTTTACATATACGTTAGTCGTTGCTGGATAATATTTTTCGCCGTAATTTTGAAGTATAAAACTCTTTGCCATCTCATGCGCATCATCCGAAATTCTTACAGAATCTGTTCTCATATAGGTAATCAAACCAACTGGAGTTCCTTCAATTTCAATACCCTCATAGAGTTTTTGCGCAACCTGCATTGTTTTAGAAACACCAAATCCAAGCTTTGAACTGGCTGCTCTCTGTAAGGTCGATGTTATAAATGGTGCTGTAGGCTTACGTTTTGTTTCTTTCTTGGTAACTTTATCAACAATAAATTCTGTTTCAGGATTGAGCAAAAATTCTTTAATCTTATTTGCTTCTTCCTCATTTTTTATTTCGATTTTCTTGTTTTTGTATTTGTTAACCTCAGCTTCAAACAGTTTACCGTCTTTATCCATAATAGTATGAATAGACCAGTATTCCTGCGGTATAAAAGCTTCAATTTCTTCTTCTCTTTCACAAATCATTCTAAGAGCAACTGATTGTACACGTCCGGCAGAAAGTCTGTAATTACCTAACTGTTTCCATAGAACAGGAGATAATTTATAACCTACAAGTTTATCCAAAATCTGCCTTGTCTGCTGTGCTTTTACCCTGTCCATATCAATTTGTCTTGAATGTTCTACAGCATACTTAACTGCTTTTGGAGTAATTTCGTTAAACTCTATTCTAAATACTTTATCATCCGGCACCTGCAAAAGTTCCCTCACATGCCAGGCAATAGCTTCTCCTTCTCTATCAGGGTCGGATGCAAGATAAATTTTATCAGAGCGCTTGGCTAAATCATTCAGTTTTGTTACTACTTTTTTCTTTTCTGGAATAACAACATATGTGGGCTTAAAGTCATTATTTACATCAAAACCAAGAACATTATCAGGAAGGTTTCTTACATGACCGAAACTGGCTTCAATCTGGTAACCATCGCCCAAAATCTTTTTAATAGTTTTAGATTTTGCAGGAGACTCAACAATTACCAAAGCTTTTTCTTTTTTAGATTTTACAGTTTTCTTTTCGGCTGCCTGTGCTGTCATGCTCTTTTATACCTGTCACCTTCCGTTTTTTCTATCAAGCCTTCAATTTCCATAACAGTTAATGTTGTTAAAAGGCTCTCTGTATCTAGTTTAGTATGTCCTTGAAGTTCATCAAAACTTTTCGGTTCAACTCCTATTATATCAAAAAGTAATTTCTCTGTTACTGACATTTGAGAAATATCACATAAAGTATTTTCCGATTTTACAAGCTCCCAGTTAAGCACATTCAAAATATCATTACCCGAAGTAACAATCGATGCTCCATCCTTTACTAGTTTATACACACCTTCCGTATTCACATTATTAATTGCACCAGGTATACACATAAGTTCTCTGCCCTGCTCTAATGTCAAATTGGCAGAAATCAAAGCTCCGCTTTTTAAAGCTGCTTCGCCAACAACAGTACCATAGGAAAGTCCGGTTACAATTCTGTTTCTTTGAGGGAATCTGAATTTCAAAGGTTCAAAAGTCGGATAATACTCTGTTATAACTGCACCAGAGCCGTTTTCAATTTTCTCATATAAGTGTTTATTTTCTTTCGGATATATAAAATCAAACCCGCTTGCAATAACTCCGATTGTTTTCAAATTATTATTTATTGCACTATCATGCGACGCTGCATCAATTCCGGCTGCTAAGCCGGATACAATACAAACATCAGTATTAGCCAGCTCTCTTATAATCTTTTTGACACTTTCTTTTCCGTTAAAGCTTGCTCTTCTTGACCCGACAAAAGCAACGGTTCTTTCTAAATTACAGGACGCCAAATCACCTTTGTAGTATATCGTCATTGGAGGGTTTGCAATTTGTGAAAGCATATATGGATAATCCGGACTATCAAAAGTTAAAATCTTAATATCTCTTTTTAATACATCTTCAAGTGCTTTATCGGGATTAATATACTTCTTTTTCTCAATGAAATTTTCGGCTTTACGCACAGACAAACCTTCTATCTGCCTTAAATCATTGAGATTTGCATTGAATGCTGTTTCAATGTTCCCGAAATAATTATAAAGTCTTTGTATAAAGGTAGAGTCTAACTGCTCTATGGCAGAAAATGCTATCCAGTATTTAGTATTCATCTACATCTTTGCCTTAATTCTCTCTACCAATTTAGAAACACTGTCTTTTTCCTCTTCCGGAATATCAAAATTCATATAATCTTCGAAATACTCAATTGCATCTTCGTAATCACCTCTTGCTAAGAACAAAATTCCAACCTTCTTATATGCAAGAATAAACTTATCATTAACAGCAATAGCCTTCAGGTAATTTGATATTGCCTTATCAATTTCATTATTACCTTCATAAGCCTGGGCAAGCGCATAGTATAAAAGCTCGTTATTATCTTTATACTCAATTACGTTTTCAAAGTTTGAAATAGCAGCCTCATAATCTCCCAGTTCAAAATATACATGGCCTAAATCATAATACGCGTCATAATTTTCAGGTTCACCATCCAGAACCCTTTCAAGTTCTACAATTGCATCTTCCCACCTTTGATCTTCAATATAAACCCTTGCAAGAAGATGAGCTATGGCAAGATTATCTTGAAGTTCATAACTACCGCGTTGAAGAGTGCCCAGAGCAGACGGCAGATCACCGGCTTTGTAGTACAAATCAGACAAATTTATATATGCCTGCGCAAGTTCAGGATCTAACTCAATTGCCTTGGTATAAAAATTTTCTGCCTGTTCAAAATTTCCAAGGCAGGAATATGCAACCCCCATATTATTATAAATATCTGCATTATCAGGTTCAGTTTCTAAAACACAACTAAACGCATCAATAGCTTCTTTATACTTACGCTCCCTAAAGAGCCCCATTGCCTTATCTATTTTTTCAGACATTTATAAATCCTCTTCGTCTTTTGTATCGATATTATGAATAATTGTTCTTACATTTCCCTCTGCAACAAAGTCTTTAGGGTTCATTGTCATTTTAATCTTGTCTGCAATAATATCTTTATCCTGCTGAACAATCTTTGAGCGGCCTACAAAATAAACTTCATTAGGTTTTCCTGTTTCTGCATCAGGGAATACCGAAACTTTTGGCCCCTGTGCAAAATAATCATCATACCAGATTTTTACATGCCCGCTTCCAATATAAGAATTTTGTTTCTTGCTATATTGCTGATAATCCGAATGTATTGTTAATTTTTTACCGTCATCAGAAAGTGCTACTGTTTTAGTATTTCCAGACACACTCATTTCTTCAGTTATCGGATTATATACAAAATGGTGTCCCTCTGATTCATTCTGAGCCTGTTTTACACGCGCATTTCCGATTAAATCAATCTTTCTCAATCCGCCTTTTTCATCTGCAATGATTACAGCTTTATCAGAGTATGAATCAATATCTTTATATTTCATTGTCACACCGCCAGTACAAACCATAACACTGCTGTTTATATCATATTCCTGAGTATCAGCATTTATAACCACAATAGGAGTATTCCCCTCAGTTATAATAGACTGAGCTTCCCCTTCTGCTCGTACAACTTTATTAATAAGAGATACCTTCAAAATATTTGCCTTAACTTCCCGTTTTTTATTTTCATTTACTTCATAAGCATAAGGTTTGTCATAGAAAGTTGCTGTATCAAGTTTGTTATTACGCCTAATTGTTACATCGGCTCTGTCGCTTTCAACAGTAAGGTTGTCAAGTTTAACTTTTACTCCGCCGTCAAGTTTTATCTTCTTTTCTTTATCTGAAAAAGTTTGAGTTTTGGAATCAATTATTAAATCTGAAGAAAATACTGCCATACTTGAAAATATTAACAGTAATAATATTAAAACCTTTTTCATTTAGCCCCTTTCTTATTGTTCAGCTGTATCGCAGAACCCGAAGTATCCTTGCCATCACTATCATATAATTTTGTTGTTGTTTTTCCCATGATTTTAAATTTTTCATAACCTGCACTGATTATACCTTTATCTGCAGTAGCAATCATCTCATTATTTTTCTTTATAACTACATGCCCCTCTGCAACAGTATCTTTATCAGAACCAGACCAGGTTAATTTATCAGTATTAAGTGAAGTTGAGTCTTCTAATACTATATATGTGTTATCGTAAAGTGTTATAACACCCGTCTTTTCATTATAAGTACCTCTTGAAGACTGAAAACTCATAGAAACTTTATTTTCTTTATAAAAATTTCCAATAACATTGTTCAATGTTGCAATGCTGTGATCATTGCTGTAGTGTCCAGTTTCGCCATAAATTTCGAAATATTTATCACCGTCTTTTGTTTCCGTGATAATAATTCCGGTTGCATCAACTTTTTGTTCATCAGCAGAGCCTTTAAGCTGTGCACGGGAATAATTTCCAGTAATCACAATTGCGCTCATAAAAGCCCAGCACATAACCAATACAACACCTAACGCAGCTATAAGGTAGGTGCGTTTTTTTTTGTCCAAATTCTTAATTCTCTCGAATATTCTCTTAAGAGTTTCCATAAAAACATTCTAACACAGGGGTAAATGTACATCAATGTTTAGCATTAAGATTTTATATAATCCTGAGTTTTTAATGACAAAATCTTCACAACTTCTTCTTTGCTGGTAGTTGACCCGAATATAATTGCAAACAAAGGATTATCAAGAGGATTTATTCTTCTCACCTCAAGAACATTTGAATAATTTGATAGAAATCTCTCATACTCAAAACCTTTGTATTTTTTCCGGTCAAAATTTGCAGGAACTTCTGCCATCGAGAAATAAAAAACATCTCTGGTCGCATTTGCAAGAATTTCATTCCAATTAGGTTTCTTCTGGTCATAAAAGTATTCATAAACATTTATACCCCAGGCATATTTTGCAACATCAGTTGTACACCATCCTGCAAAGCGCATTGGATTTACTTCTATAGGAATTATTTTGCCGTCTTTTGTTACACGCAGTTCTATATGCACCGGAAAATTTTTAATATTTTTAAGCTGTCCAATTTCTCTTAGAAGCAGACCAAATTTTGCCATATATTTTGTCATTATTCCGACTGACATTAAATAAATACGATCACTAACATCTTTCGAATTTAAAAACGGATGCTGGAATATATTAAGAATAACAGGTTCACCATCTCTGTCAAAATATGCATCTACTGCATATTCTTCACCCTCAATCATTTCTTCTATAATAAATTTTGTAGAATTAACAACATGACTTGGATACATCATAGCCGCCATTCTCATTTCTTTTTCCAGCTGAGATATAACATCTTTCCACTCTTTAGAATCTTTTATAGCATGGACGCCAAAGCTTAAAAAACCAACAGATGGTTTTACTACAACAGGGAAACGGATTCCATCAGGAGTCATTTTTTTAAGTTCATCGAACTCCACAGCCTTGAAATAAAAATCCGGGAACATTTCCTGAAGCATTTCCCTGAAAGCGATTTTATCTTTAAAAAGTTTTATGTAATTGCTTAAATTTGAATCCGGAAGATTTTTCAAAACCCAGGTAATTGCATTTTCAGAGTTTGAATATATAAGCGGATATTCCTGAGTTAAATAATAGTTCTTTGCGATATCAGAAGAAATTAAATCAAAAGCACCCTCCTCAATATCAGCCTCTTCTACAGCGGTGTTATCCAGCACCCCCCAATCATTTTGAACGATTGTATCTATTAAAAATTCTGATGCATAAGGTTTTTCTATAATTATCATATTCCAAGCCCCCGATATTTTAATTTATACCATAAGAGGCGAACTTGTGTAAAGCTCGCCTCTTTTTTATCATCTTACATCTAGTTATTTAATTATTTATCCATCGGGAATGCTCTTACGACTGTTACTGAACCGTCAACATTCTTTCTAACTCCTGTATCATTTTGGTCATCATCTAAATCTGCTGCATATGCTACCGGTGTATATACTTGATTTAAATCTACGGATTTATTTTCAAAACTTCTTAAAACTTTAATGTTTTCATTATCATCTGGATTAACTGGATCTGGAGTTGGGTCTGGGTCCGGAGTTGGATCAGGATCCGGAGTTGGGTCTACCGGTTTTTCCGGGCCAACAAGATATGTATTTTCACCTTTTACCTGTGTACCGTCATTATGACCACCCTTACCATCTGTTAAATCATATGTAATTTCTTCATTGCCGTTTACTGTTACTACTTTCCCATCTCTGATGTTTGTATAGTTCAAAGTATAATCTCTGCCTGGGAAATCAACCTTCAATTTATCAGTTTCTTTTCCAACATTGATTTCTTTAGCGTGAACATCACCTGTAATTTCCATATATTGATTTGGGGCTGTTATATTGATGGTTCCTGCGTTTGCACCAGTTAGTTTTACATCACCTTTTGACAAAATATTAGCATCTGTTGGAGTATTGATGTTTGTTATTGTTCCACCAGCAATATTAATATTACCTGCTGCTTCAGCTGCATTTTGGTTAGGAATATATTTATAATTTTCCATTACATTGATAATCGTATTTGCATCAGTTATACCGCCAATATAACCAGCTGATGAAAACTCATACTCATTTGCGGTTAATGTAGCCTTACCATCTGTTAATACATTTAAATTATCTGATTTCAACGCGATTTTATTAGCTGTTACGTCGATTGTTGTCATTATATGACCATTCTTAGCATGGGCAGTTAAATTTCCACCGACTGTTAAATTTCCATCCAATAATTGACCTTCTTCAAATTTATAGTTACCAATATGGATATTGTTTTCTGAGTTGATAGTTAAATTACCGCCTACTTTATTTTTGCCGATTACGTGAACAAAATGTTTGTATCCTTGAGGATTTTCTGATTTTGCAACTGTTTTAAGGTTCATATCTTTACCAACCTGAACATTACCAACTTCAAGGAAACCTCCGCCGTTTGTCATATTTAAATTTCCGTCAACTTTAGTGTTTCTTGCATACATCATTACCCCGTTACCGTCGACATCAACATCGCCTGTTACATGAAGTGCTTTGCCGTTTGCTACATAGTTTAATGCAACGCTGTCATCTGATTTGATATTTAAATTACCGTTAATTTTTCCACCACCAACTGTTTTTACAATACCCTTGTCAGCAATTACATAAACATCTCCGTCAACGTTAACTGTTTCAAGTCTTACGCCTTTTGAGGAATTTAAATTACCTGTAGAGAGATAATCCTGTCCGTTTTGTGTAATAAGTTTCATTCCGCTGCCGGTTTTAATTGTACCTTCAACTACATTGATTGAAGGAGCAAGAATATTAAATTCACCGCCTACATTTATATTAGAGTCTTGAATTGTAACAACACCAACAGCACTTGTTGTAGGAATCTTTGTTATATCCATTTTGCCGTCAACAAAGGTCGCTGTCATTGGCTGTGTAGTAATCATTGTATCACCGGCTGTTGTAAATTGAGCACCGTCAAATAATACACCGTTTGGATTTGATATAATCAAATTTGCAATTCCGGAATTTGCGCTTACTTGACCTGCAATAGTTGTCATACCCTTATTTACTGTATTCAAAATTGTGAGTCCGTTTGCTCCGCCTACGGCATTGAAGTTTAAAGATTCACCTTTATTTACATTCAAATGATCCCAATTTACATGTGCATTGCCATTGAAGTTTAAATCTAAGCTGCCATTACCTGCAACCTGTCCTGCATATCCGCCTTCAATTTTATTGATTGCTGCATCACTTAAACCTGCTGCATATGAAACCTGCATTGAGGCAAATAATGTGCTTAATACAAGTGCTGAAACTTTTCTTTTAAAATTCTTCATATTGAACTCCTCTATTTAAATCCCTTATTTATATAAAGTTGATAAAGTTCAAAGAATTGCCTTTTTGTAACAAATTATTACAATAAAAAAGTACCGCTTTTGGGTGCGGTACTTTTAACATTTATTATTAATAATTAATTTATCATCGGGAATGCTTTTACAACAGTTACAGAACCATCTACATTCTTTCTTACACCCTTATCAATCTTGTCATCATCAAGATCTGCAGCGTATGCCACCGGAGTGTAAACCTGATTTAAATCTACTGATTTATTTTCGAAGCTTCGTAAAACTTTTACGTTTTCATTATCATCAGGATCCGGAGTCGGAGTAGGATCTGGATCTGGTCCAGGTTCTGGAGGTGTAGGACCTTCCGGACCAACAAGATAAGTATTTTCGCCTTTTAGCTGCGTACCATCGTTATGTCCGCCCTTACCGTTTGTTAATTCGTATGTAACTTCTTCATTACCTTTTACTGTTACTACCTTGTTATCTCTAATATTCGTATAGTTCAAATTATAATCTCTGCCTGCAAAATCAACTTTTAATCTATCAGTTTCTTTACCTACATTAATATCTTTTGCATGAACATCGCCTGTAATTTCCATATATTTATTTGGGGCTGTTATATTGATTGTTCCTGCATTTGCTCCGGTAAGTTTTACATCACCTTTTGATAAAATATTTGCATTTGTAGGAGTATTAATTGCTGTAATTGTGCCCCCCGCGATATTTATATTTCCTGGAGTGCCTACAGTATCAGGGATATGAATATAATTTTCCATTATATTAACAACCTTTTCATCAACGGACATATTATCAGTTGATGTCAAACCGCCAATATAACCGTTTGCAGAAAATTCATATTCTTTTGCTGTCAGAGTTGCTTTTCCATCGGTTAACACATTTAAATTATCAGATTTTAATGAAATTTTATTCCCTGCAGTTGTATCAATTGTTGTCATCACATGTCCATTTTTAGCATGTGCTGTTAAGTCGCCGCCTACTGTCAATTTACCATCCGCAAGTTTTTTAGCGTCATAATCATATCCGCCTATATGAATATTGTTTTCTGATTCTACAGTAAGATTTCCATCAACTTTTGTATCACCGATTACGTGAACAAAATGTTTTACAGGTTCATGACAATTGTTATCATAATTTTGAGATTCGTTAGTTGTTTTAATCTCTGCATTTTTAGTAACGTGAACATCACCTACATCAAGGAAACCACCGCCGTTTACCATTTTTAAATTACCATCAACATCAGCATTTCTCAAATACATTCTGGCCCCGTTGCCTTTAACATCAACATCACCCTTGATTGTAAGTTTCTTACCATCATTAACTTTATTCAAATTAACATTGCCTTCAGTATTAATTTTCACATTTCCATTAATATTACCGCCATTTTCAATGCTAAGAGCACCTGCTTCGTTTGTTACATATAAATTGCCATTAATATTCATTGCAGTTAATTTTGTAACTTCCTGATGTTTTGTAGGTGCTTTTTGATTTAATGCCAGATAATCCTGACCGTTTGCAGTAATAAGTTTTACATTTTTAGCTGTTATAGTTGAGTTTGCAGCTTTGATACCTGCTGCAACAATACTATAATCTCCGCCGACATTAAATGTAGAGCCGTTTCTTATTTCTATAGGAATTAATTTTCCTTCATCATTATAAAGATTTGAGAATTTTTCGTTCTTTATATCAAATTTTGCTAAATCTTCTGCTTTAACACCGGTTAAATCTTTTGTTGTTATCATTGCATCGCCAGCTGTTGTAAACGAAGCCCCATCAAATAAAACGCCATTCGGGTTAGCAATAATTAACTGACCTATACCAGAGTTAGCATTAATAGAACCATAAACATTTGTCATACCTTTATTTACAGTATTCAAAATTGTTAAATTATTTGCCCCATCCACAGCATTAAAATTCAAAGATTCGCCCCTGCCGACATTTAAATTATCCCAATTAATATGTGTATTAGAATTAAAATCCAGACCTACATTTCCCGTACCATTACCGGTAATACCTACCAAACCGTCCGTAGCATGATTAATTTGAGAACCGCCAAAGTCTTTGCCCAAACCAACATCTACCCCGTCAAACTGTCCTGCCATAGTAATCTGCATTGAAGCAAACACTGCGCATAAAACGACCGCGGATTTCTTTAATTTTTTCATAAATACACCTACTCTTTCGACTGTACATCAATCATACTATTAAAAAATTTAAACATAAAAATATTTGCGCAAAATTGCGCAAATATTAGACAAATTGTTACATTTATTAATAATGAACAGGGTTTATTTTACCCTCCGACGATTGCCTTATATATGAGGCTTGATGCTTTTACTATAAAGTCTTTTCCTTGAGGTGCATTGTGCGGACGATTTGCCAAAATTACAACAATGTATTTCTTTCCGTTTTGTGCATAAACAATACCTGCATCACCAAGCATTGTGCCGATATCACCTGTTTTATGTACAAAAAGCGCTCCATCACCTAAACCCGCAGCTATAAGTCTGTTATTTTTAACATGACTCATATAATCTATAATATATTCTCTTGAGTTAATATTTAAAAATCCAGGGTTATCCAGATTATAAAGTAATTTCGCCATATCCTTAGCAGTTGTTTTATTCGTTCCAGTTAAATCAGGAAGCCAGGTTCTTACATATGTTTTAGAGATTCCCCAATCTCTAAGTCCCGCATTTATATCATCCATACCGCCGAGTTTAGCCATAATCATGTTGGTAGAAGTATTGTCAGAATCTTGAATCATTGTTTTAGCAAGCTGGTCAAGAGAATATTTTCGTCCTGTCTGAGCGTACTGTAAATTTCCTGAGCCTGGAGATTGATAATAATCTGTAAGAAGCATATCATCATAGATTGTCATTTGTTTTGCTTCTATTGATTTAAACAAACGTATAAGTACCGGAAGTTTAATAATACTTGCAGCAGAATATAGGCTGTCACCATTAATATCTACAAACTTTCCATTTTCATATTCCCATACATAGATTGCCGGTTTAATCATAGGATATTGAGCCATTAATCCCTCAAGCTGTGATTTTAAGCCAGACATTTCATTTGTATGATACATTGTAGTAACTTCACTATGAGTTTTTTGTATTGTAGGAGTCAGAAGCAAACGATTTTTAAACATATCATTGCTTAAGTAATTTGTTACCGGATTTGCTATTGCATACATATCAGCAGCAACCGGCTTACTCCATTTTTTTACTGCCATATTAGCAGGTTCACCGGTATTTATTGGGATAGCACGCTGAAAAAATACGTTATTAATTAAACGACCCTGTGATGTTCGAGATACAAAATACATAAATGCAGCAAGAAAAGAAAATACAACGAGCATTCTAAATAAATCTTTTACCGGATTACTCTTCTTTTTCGAATGCTTTATTACAACATTTGAAGCCCGTTTTCTGTCAGGAACAACATGCAATCTGTTAGCTGTCTTCTGCTGTTGATAAGCGTACAATTAAAACACCTCCACAATCCCGTTTTCTATTATACTACCATCATACACATTTTATCTACATCCTTCAAATAATGTAAAAAGAAATATAACATTTCTACCTAAACCAAAGCGGGAATGTTCTTTTAAGATTGGCATTTACAATATTAAGGTAAAGGAGATTTTTATGAAAAAGTATTTAATATTATTTGCTATGTTTTTAGTAATGCCTGCATATGCTATGTGTCCTGTTGAAGACGGTGCTGCTGTATGTTCTCTGCCTGGATTTAGAGAACAGGTTTCACCTATTTACAACCCTAAAACAAACATAAATGAGTTTTCTGGAACTCCTGAGGCTCGCCTCAGACCAATTGATAGAAGCGATATCGGTCAGCAGATTAGAGAATTTACTCCGGCTGAAAGCGACTATAGCTATAATTCAAGTTGTCAGTTCGGAGTTTGTATGCAAAACAGAAGCACACCGCTGTTCCAGCAGCCTAAACAATAAAAAAGAGGGCCGATGCCCTCTTTTTTATTACAGCATATTTTTTCTAATTTTTTCTTTTGCCTTATCAATCTCTTTAATTCTTTTCTCAATTGTAGAAACCTGTTTTTTTAGAGCTTTTCTTTCTGTCTTAACAAGCTTGTATTGAGCATCAACATCTGCATATTTTGTCTTGCAGTTTAACAAATCATTGCGAATGTCAACTTGAGCATTGTCAAGCTGTAAAATAGCATTTTGAATATTGCCGTTGCCAACAGCATCACCTTCAGCAGAAGAAGCTGCAGGAGCTGATTTTGTTGAAGTTGTAGTTGTTGTAGTACTTCCGTATTGAGTATCATTGAAATTTAACGGAGTAAAAGCATTTCCGTCAGCCATAGCTGCACAATTTACAGCTGCAAGCAATCCTAAAGTTAAAACTATTCTCTTCATGTTATATCTCCTCTATTTTATAATATCATAATATTACATTTTTCCCCCTTTGCCAATCCTTTATTAAATGTATAATATTGTAAGTATGGAAAATAATTATTGTTTCAAATGCGGAGCTTGCTGCAATAAAATTGCTGTAGATTTTTCTAAAAGAATTATCTATAGAGATGGCATTCAAACCTTGACAAAAGAGTTTGAAGCAATGTTAATACCAGTAGAAAAGCGTGAGGATATTACTTTCTGCTCCTGTAAATTTCTTAAAAATAAACTCTGTATTAATCCTGATAAACCTCAGGAATGTACTAATTACCCCTCATCACCTTTTGCTTTTCTTCCGGAAGGATGCGGATATTATGGTTTAATATTTGCAAAACGAGAAAACTTCATGCAAAAAATCCGTAAAATGGAAGAAGAAATTATACACTATGAAACACTTATGAATAGTTGTTCAAAAGATGAGGCTAAACAATACGCGAAAATCATTGACAAACATAAATCTTTTATAAATAAATATAGTCACTTTTTTTAAGTTTTGTTACAAAAAGGCAAGAATATCCTTGATATATACTTTATATATTTAGGAATAATTGTCATGACATTCTACAACAACTTTCAAAATCTGAATATGAGCTACATTTCGAATGGGTTAAATAATTGGTTTACCCCATCTTTTGGCATGTTTAATCAATTTATGCCGTTTAATTGGAATATGCCGTCGTTGTTCAATTTCAACTTTATGCCATTCAATCTTTCTCAAATGTTTAGCTGGAACAGCCCCATTTGGAATAATTCTTTTACACTACCTAACACTAATTTTAATTGGAATAATAATATTTTCAGCAGCTCAAGTTTTTATTCACCTCCGCAAATAGGTGATACTTTTAGTCGTACAACCACAAGCAGCCCTATAAAAATGAATTTAGTAGAAAGAGCAAAAAGCTATGTCGGCAAGGTAAATTCCGACTCAGAAGGTAACAGATTATTCTCCAGAGGCTTAAAGCAGCCTTGGTGTGCAGATTTTGTTTCTTATAACCTCAAACAAACCTATGGCAGCAGACTTCCTTCTTTTACACACATCAGTTCGGTAAATGGCTTAAGGGAATGGGGAGAAAAGAACGGGTGTTACCGGAAAGTACCTTCGAGCGGCAAAGCTTCATATATAGCACAAAACATAAAACCGGGTGATATTATGATAGAAAAGAACGGCGGAAAGTCGCACACCGGTATTGTTACAAAAGTAAATTCCGATGGTTCTTTTGAAACGGTTGAGGGCAACTGCAGCAACAAAGTTGCTGTTCAGAAGTATAGTGCAAACAGTCCGACACTTAGCGGATTTATATCTTTAGACAAATATACAGCCTAGAGCATAAGCTGAGTGCCAAGAATTACACGATGGGAATCCTCAAATAAATCATTCTGGCAGAAAACATAATTTAGCATTAATTTCAAGGCCTGGCCTTTTATAAAATAATTAACCCCTGCAGAATACTCACGTCTTATATCATCAGAAAAGTCTTTATCCGGTGTATATTGATCATATCTGGCCAAGACCTGAATTCTTGGAGTAATTTTATATCCCGCAGTTGTATAAAAACCTTCTGCTTTATTTGACGAAATAGTTCTTGTCCCGTTATACCCATCAGCATAAGCGTACTCAAAATTTGCCATAAAGTTTTTATATTCATATCCCGCATAAAGTCCGGATACAGTATAATCTGTCCCATTTTTGCCGGCAGTTAAGCCGCCGCCGAGGTTTAATTTACCATACTTACCTTTTGTTTTTCCGAGAGGTTTTAGAGTAACCCAGCCGGAAAACTCTGTCCCTGGGAAAAAACTTCTAAAATAAGTATCAGAACTATATCCCCCTAAATCATATTCAATTAGGTCATAATTACCTTTAACCCTTATACCGACTTTACGAGTATTGCCAAAATTTCTGGCGATTTGTGCGCGCGCAACAAAAGGAATAATGGAATCAGATCTTGACCCTTCATAACCTGTTGGAGTTCTTGTATTACCTATAATTACAGTATGATGCGGAATCGAAGCATTCGCGACATATATATCAGCCGGTAAGCCCTGCAGGAATGAATAACCATCAAGAGGATCAAATCTTAGTCTTGCTTCATAATAGTTTTTACCACCCCGAAACTTACCGTTTATTCCTGCCTGAATTGCACTGAAATCATAAACGGAATCAGCGCCATTAGACACATCAATATTTACTGCTCCGCGGTAATAACCAAAGAAATGCATAGTTTCAAAAGGACCTGCTTCAAACTTTTTAGTCAAAATTCCGTCTAAAAGATATGCAGTACTGTTTGTATCTTTAACCTCTTTAGCCTTGATATCCTGTATTTTTTCATACAATGTAAATTTATCATCTTCATCAAAGATTTTTTCAGCTTTTGGTTCAGGCGCGTTATTATCGTCAATATTAAGAATAACCTCCTCTATTGCAGAACAGGAAGATGGGAAAAATATTAGAATACAGAAAAGGTAAAGTAAAAACTTCATTAAATAATTGTACCATATATGTATGATTTTTAAAAGAAAACCTAGTATAAACGAATGATTTATTTTTCTGAGCTTTATTAAATTTTGTAAAAATAATATATAATGCTATTATAAGAGATTGACTTCAGGTAATATCCCATTAAAACAATCATAGAAATATTATAAATAGGAGATACCACTATGGGTATGGCAGCATCGCAAGCCAGATATTTAGCACTGGTCGCGCGTAAATCAAATTGTGAATACGAAGGACAGCAGATAAATCAAGCCAGAACTGTATTATCCAATCAGAGCGCTAATTTATTTAATCAGATGCTGGGGCTTAATGTACCTGTACCTCCGAGTACAGCTGATTATACTAAGCAGCAGTACTCATATTCTGACGGGGCTAATGACTACGTTATTGAAAACTGGGAACAGCTGGCAAACCCTGAAGAAGACTACAATTATGTTGTAACCAGATACACTGAAACAAATGTCTATACCGGTTCAGAAAAGAAATTAAACGATCCGCAGGTACAGTTCCAGAGCGGAACAGAAGCAAGTGCTGATCAGATAGAAACAGCGCTCCGACTTGTTACAGAAACAAAAAAAGAATATGAAGAGGCAAAAGCCGCAACAAAAGCTAAGCAGGACGAAGCAGCTGTTCTGGCAAACTATGCTGATATAGATAGTTTTACCGGAGTTTCAAAATGTGATTATGATACTGACAATAACACATATAGTGTTACACAAACCATTCAGGAAATGTTTGAAGTCGATGGTAAAAAATATCCGATATATGAAAACTCCGATGATCAGTCTACCTGTTACATGAAAGACGGTAAATACTATAATACAGACGGTACAGAATATACTGGAGATAAGACAAAACTTTCTCCTAAACAGTCAACTAAAGGGCCTACAACGTTTACAGGCTACAATAAACTATCCGCAGACAAACAGGCTATCGCAAAAGCTGCTATTGACAGGTTAGTTGAAGAAGGTGCAATGTCAGAAGATGTTCAGGCTGATTACGCAAATGTTTACATGGATGAAAATGGAAATATCGCGTTAAAATCTGATTTAAGAAATCTTTACGGCGGATCTTCCGGCGGTACAAAAACAGTACTTCCTGTTTACGCTACTTCAGGAGATAATTCTATAACAGCTATTGCAGATAAATACGATGCACAGATTACTGCGCTGCAAGCAGTGGAATTTCAGGCTCTTCAAACATATCAGCAGGCAGAGAAAGCTTATGAAGGCTTACGCAGACCAACTTATATAGGAAACTGTGAACTTACACTGTTAACAGACCTTACTGATGACCAAAAAGCTGAATTAAACCAGATTGTAAAAGACATGAAAGAACAGGAGATTGACTCTTCAATCCTTGACTGCTTTAACGAAAATGGTGAATACACCGGCGGTATATATTCATTTAAAATGAACGGCACTACTTATTACACAACTTTTGCCGACTTAAACAAATCATATGCAAGCGGCAGCGGTATTAACAATATTGATGGTCAAAAACAGCTTTCATACTATAATGCAAGTTATATTAAACAAAAAAAATATGATACTGTTAAAGCTCTTCTTGAAACAGATGGTAACGGCAGATTCACTTCTGTAAGATTTGAAGATGACTCTGTAACATATACGCTTAACGTAGAAACAGTAACCGATGATGACGCTTATAAAGATGCAATGAATCAGTATAATTATGAAAATGCACAGTACGACAAAATGGTGCAGGATATTAACGTAAAAACATCATTAATTCAGCAGGAAGACCAGCAGCTTGAATTAAGGTTAAAACAGCTTGATACAGAACAAAATGCTCTTTCTACAGAAATTGATGCAGTTTCTAAGGTTGTTAAAGACAACATTGAAGACTCCTTCAAGACATTCGGCGGCTAGGACATAGAGTAAATACAGTTAAATAACAAGAGGAATTTATGTCATACAAAAACGATGGATACTTAGTAATAGCAAACAAATACGGCGCAGCCTCTGCAGACGCCAAGGTTATGCTGTATGAAACATATGACCGTTTAAGAGATTTAACTGTTTCCGGCTCTGCAAGTTCCGGCACAGGTTTTGAAGCTGCAGGAGGTTTTCTATACCAGCTTGCAAGTTTGTTTGCACCATCAGCTTTCATGACAACACTTGGCGGCACTAGCGCTATGAATATTCCCGGAACTTCTTATTGGACTCAATATAACGGCGGAGCCGGAGGAACAACCGGAACTTACTCATCATTCGGCGTTAATTCATTAGGAAATTATTCAGGCTTTCCAAGCGGTTATGCTGCAAATTACGGATACAGACAAAGCGGTTACACTACTGGAGGAGCGTCCGGAATTGGAGATTTATTATCAGGTTTCGGCTCTTCTGACGGAGCAACCACAGGTTATGCATCCGGTATTGGAAGCATTGCAGACATTGCAAGTACTGCTGCTTATGGTATAGGAACAGCTAATGGATACGGTATTGGAGCGGCTAATATTTTAATGCCTCTTGCCGGTTTAGTTTCAGGATGGGGCGGCATTATGACTGCTGCAGCACCTTATCTTGGAGAATTTGGGCTGCCTGCGGTTGTTATGGGCAACTTAATGCAGGGGACTTCTTCTGCCGCGCTTTCTGCTTATCAAACAGTTTCAAGCAACATTGTTTCAAATGCTGATACAATTCTTTCGCAAAAAGTTGCTAACATTGAAACAGTGTGTAAAATGCTTGATACTCAAGGTGATATTGTTAGAAAAATGCTTAAAGACGATATTGAGTCTGCAAGCAAAGATATTCAAGACTTATAGTGCTACGCACGTAGACAAATAGTCGGCAAAATTTAAATATAAGAGAGAGATTATGCAGGGACGCACTTTTTTCAGAATAATGCTTGATATTGTTCTAAATAACGCTTTAGTAAAATCTTTAGCGTCACTTGTAAATTTTTGTAACGAATTACGCTATTATAACAGGAAAGAGCTAAAGTTTTTGAAAAAAATGCCGATAAATAATAATGTAGTAAAAGAAGAATATTATAAAAATAGGTTTATATTTAATAGTATCACCGGCAATAGGACTAGTTCAAGATAATATGTTAACAAATGTTACAAATAAACTAGAAAACAGGCAATTATTTAAGTTCACATGTTTTATAATACATGTAGGCTTAGATCGTATAGGAGTAAATGCTTATGCGTGAAGAACTACAAGATAGTATGAAACGGTTAGTGAATTTTATGAATTTTACCAGATCGTTTTTTAAACGAAAAAATCCGTTTAAAGCACTGGCCGTTAGTTTACTTTCTAGTCTTAAGGATATGCTTACCATCAGACAGAAGTTAAAGATGGCAAAGTATAGGGTAAACTATCACAAGCATCAGCTTCATAAAATGGAAAGTTTGATTGCTGAAAGTAATGAACACACATTCCTGAAAGGCAAGAATTTAAACGAAACAAGGTAAAAGGAACAGATTATGGGATTAATTGCCTCCAGTTTCAGAATGATGTATCTAACAGCGTATAAGATAACGCTTGAGACTAAAATTCAATGGATTGCTTCAGCAAAAATGGAGCTGGTTGCTTCTTCTGATGAGATAATGGCTCTCGGAAATGATTTGGATCCCGACAACCCTGCGGTTAAGCAGCTAGAGGCAAGAAGAGATAAGCTTATTATTTTGGAAAAGAAACTTGATTTGCAAATGCAGGAATACCAGAACAGGCTCAAAATGGTTGATGCAGAAATGCAGTCAGCTCAAGGTGCTGTTGACTCTGCTATCCAGCGTTCTTTCACATATAATTTTCAGTAATGACTAAGTCAACCGAGATGTCATGAGCTTCTGGATAAACCGTTTCTACAATTAATTCTTCCGGCAGACAGACAGCAGTTTTGCCTCTAAAATTCTTCAAAAACCTGTCATAAAATCCGCCTCCGTATCCGAGACGGTAATTATTTTTATCACAGCATAACGCAGGAACAATTACCAAATCTACTATATTTTTATCACAAGCCTCTGTAACAGGTTCAAATGTCTTAAAGCAGGATACACAAAGTTCATCTCCTTCTCCATAAGGGCAGCACAACAAATTTTCACCATCAATCTTAGGGAGATAAAACTTTTTTGTCTTGTCCTTGAGCAGAGAAAGAAGATTTACTTCATATTTCAACGGATAGAAAATCATGATATTCTTTGCCCGCTTATATTCTTGTGTTTTCATTAAATTTTCCACAAGCATTTGACAATCAATATTAATAAGCTTTCGTTTAGCTTTTATCTCTTTTCTTAATTCTTCTTTAAACAATTGCGCCATGGCTTGCATCCTGAACTGTTCTTGAATATTTGCCGAGATATCCTTTTGCTTTTGATACAAACTCTTTTAAAGACTTACGGCGTTCTGCTAATTCCTCATCAGAAACCATCAAATCAAGCAATCTTTTATTTATATCAATTCTAATTTTATCACCGTCCTTGATGAGGGCAATAACTCCGCCGTTAGCTGCTTCAGGGCAAATGTGTCCGACACATATTCCTCTTGTTCCGCCCGAGAAACGGCCATCAGTAATTAAAGCAGCTTTAGTACCAAGCCCTTTTCCGACAAGAAGCGAAGTTGGCGCAAGCATTTCCCTCATGCCGGGGCCGCCCTTCGGACCTTCATAACGGATTACAATAACATCACCCTCTTTTATTTTATCGTTTTCAAGCGCTTCCATTGCCTCTTCTTCAGAATCAAAAGTTTTAGCTGTACCAACAAACTCGTAACAGCTTTCATCCACAGCAGAAATCTTAATTACAGACCCCTCAGGTGCAATATTTCCATACAAAATTCCAAGCCCGGGTTTTGTATTAAAAGGTTCTGAATAAGGATGAATTACAGAGCGGTCAACATACACACCTTTATATTTTCCTCCTTTATACTCCGGTACGCTTTTAACAAGCTCATCCGCAACTGCCGGAATACCGCCTGCATTATGAAAAGCTGTCATTGTAATGTTTGACGACGGTTCCAATTTTACAAACTGGTGAATTTTATGCGAGAGTTCTTCAAAGTCTTTAAGCGAAACATCAATTCCCGCAGCATTTGCAACTGCAAGAATATGCAAAAACGAGTTTGTAGATCCGCCCATTGCTAAATCTGCAATAATAGCGTTTCTTAAAGAATCTCTTGTAATAATATCAAGCGGTTTTTTATCATCTTTTACCCAATCTACAATCTGCATTCCGCTTTCAAAAGCAATTCTGCGTTTTTGAGAAGAAACTGCCGATGACGTTGCACAATATGGAAGACTCATGCCGATAACTTCTGTTAAGCACGCCATTGTATTTGCGGTATAAAGCCCCTGACAGGCTCCTGCTGAAGGACATGACGCCTCCTCTAATTCAATAAGTCTTTCCTCCGTAATTTCACCGCTGCGATATTTTCCGACAGCCTCAAAAGCGCCTTTAATCATAGTTAGTTTTTCACATCTGCTCTCGCCGTCCAACATCGGGCCTGCTGTCACGATGATGCAAGGAATATTAATTCTTGCAGCAGCAATAAGCATTCCCGGAGTAATCTTGTCACAGTTTGAAAGAAGCACAAGTCCGTCAAGCTGATGAGCATTAGCAACAGTTTCAATACAATCCGCTATCAAATCCCTTGATGGAAGTGAATATTGCATTCCGCTGTGCCCCATTGCAATTCCGTCACAAACGGCAGGCACTCCAAATATAAACGCCTGTCCTCCTCCTGTATGGATACCTTTTTCAATTTGGCGTTCTAAATCACGCATACCGATATGCCCCGGAACTAAGTCGGAAAAAGAACTCGCAATACCTATAAACGGCGCTTTTATATTTTTTTTAGATACTCCTGATGCCATCAATAGACTTCTATGCGGTGTTCTTGCTATACCTTTTTTAATATTATCACTTCTCATAATAAAAACCCCTCTTTGTGATTTTAACATAAAGAAGGGATTATATAGGTTAATTAATAGGATATCAAATTTTTTTATGCACTCATGGCTGCTGCTACATTTTGTGCTGATGTTAGAACATTATCCGGCACTTTTTCTCCAGCCTGGACTTTCTGTAGAACTAATGACAGCAGCTGCGCATTGCCTTCCGGAGTTTTCTTCTGCTTTTCAGCTTCTAGCTTTGTTGCTTCATCCGTAGGCATCAAGCTGTGGGTAAATTTACTTGCCAGAATTGAACCGGCAGCACCGCCGAGGAAGCCAATTACTGCACCTACAGCTGTTCCTAATCCCGGACATACCGCTGTACCTATTGCTGCACCGACTTTTGTACCAACAGCAGTACCTACTGCACGGCCGAGAGTCCATCCGATACCATCTGCAACTGATCTTACACCTGTCTGGAAGGTTTGCGTAATTGCTGAACCCATTCCGCCATTTTGGTACGCAGAAATAATTTTAGGTGAATCAATCAACATTCCAAATAAAGCGAATGTCTTACCTTCTTTAAGACCCTGTTTTAATAAACCAGTCATACCTGGTCTAACAGCAGCCGGAGCATTTACAGCTTTTTCTATATCTGCCGCCTTTTTAGCAATTCTTTCTTGAGGTGTTAAGTTCTTTCCACCGGTAATTTTGTTCCATAGAGTTGGAAGATAGCCATCCATACCTCTTGATGCTTTTAAAGTTTCTGAAGCTCTTAAAATAGCCTTTTCGTCCCCGGATTTAATTGCATCAGACATTATCTTTTCAAGCTCCTGTCTTGAAGCCTCACTTATTGGCTCCTGGAACCACTTTTGCACAAAAGAGAATTTCGGCTGCGCCATTCTGTTTACTGCATGCAGCTGCCCATACGCCTTTTGCATTAATTCCGGGTTCTTTTTCCATAATGCTTGTACTGCAGGATTTGATTTATCAAAAATCTTATTAGTAACACCCATTGCTCTGAAAGAGTTTAGAGGATGCTTAATCACCTGAGAATTTTCCATCATACCAATCATTAAAGCGCTTGTACCTATGTCGCCCCATTTTTGAACATAAGTGTTTGCATCTTCATAAAACTTGGCAAGGGTATTAATGTCATTTTTAGAAACTGCCTGTTTCGGATATCCTTGTCTAAGCTGAGGTGTATTATTATAACTATTCTGTATAGCCTGCGGATTAATACCAATATTGGAAGAAGGTACATATGAAGTTCCATTTTGATACTGCTGCATATAAGGATTATAATAATTATTGTTTACAGCTTTATAACCGTTCGCATAACTCGGGCAATTCGGATTTGCGCCAAGTGCACCGCCGTAAAGCATATATTCCATATTCGCAAGTGAATTGATTGGAAGTGTCATATTAAACCTAACCTATTTAAAACTAACCTTATATATATAAAGTTATTCCGGCTCTATAAATTGACTTTTTGTAAAGGAATGTTACAATCAAAATATGGCGGATCTGGTAGAAAAACTAAAGGAAATAGGATTTAATACATATGAGGCAAAGGTTTATATTGCGCTTCTAAAAAAATATCCTGCGACAGGTTATGAGGTTTCTAAGCTCGCAAATATTCCTCAGTCAAGAACGTACGACACCTTAAAAGTTCTTGAAGAAAAAAAAGTTGTTGTATCTGCTAACACAAAGCCTGTAACATATACTCCGATAAGACCTAAACAGCTTACATCAAGCTATATGAAAAAAATTAACTCCACTATAAATTATCTTGATAAGCATCTGCCGGAGGTAAAAGATAATTATAACGAACCTATTATTACGGTTAACGGCAAACAAAACATTCAAGATAAAGTTATAGAAGTTATACAGAATGCAAAACGAGAAATTTATATGGAAATCTGGTCGCAGGATTTCAAGTTTTTTGAAAAAGAGCTTCTTAACGCTTACAACAGGAATGTAGAAATAAGAATTGTAGGATATGACAATTTTAATTCACGTTTCGGGCTTGTTTTTGAACACGCATTCGGAAGAGATATTGAACTCTCACTCGGCGGAAGAATGATTATTATAGCGGCTGATGACAGCGAAGGTATTGTAGGAAAGATTTCTTCACTAAAAAATGATATTTCAGACACTAATATAATTTGGACAAAAAACAAGGGAATTGTATTTATTATAAAAGAATTTATTGTTCATGATATGTATTTGATTGACGTGGAAGAAAACCTCGTCGAACAGATGAAATATATTTACGGCAAAGGCTTCAAACGTCTAAAAGACAAAGTCCTCGGCTCAAATGCTACTTATATGATTCATTAAAACAACTTTGCCAGAATTCTTAAAAACTCACAGGGTAAACTTTTCATTTCTTCCAGTGGATTTTTTACAGGTAATGAGTCTTGTGGAGATAGACAATTACAAATAATTTTAGTAAAAGTTTCTGCAAAAACTTCATGATACTGATTTTCCGGTGATAAAGAATACAATCCCAGATTGTTTTTTATAATTTCATTTTCTTCTCTGCTGAATACTTTCTGCTGTAGAATATCCATTATTTTCAAGCCAAAATTCTGTTCTTTTGAGTATTTTTTGCGTGTATACGGGCATTGACCTTCATAACCATATTTTTTATATATGTAATCAACATAAACGCCATGCATTATTTCATGGATAAAAGGTGAAAGATAATGAGAAGAACTGCGCTCGTCATTTGAATAACTTTCATCTAATTTATTATTCAACTCCTCAATAGAGCATTTATCATCATAAAATATAGAGCCGGTTTCATAGGGTAATTCCTCTTTCAAGACTTTTCTTGATTCAGGAATACAAAACCCGTATCCTTGAAATGGAAAAATCAAACTTTGTCTATTATAAATTCTTATATTTGGGGCTTTTAAATCAAAAATTTTTAGACGGGTTTTTGTCTTTAAAACATCAAATATTTCAGAAATTTTTTGTAAACAAAAAGCTGCGGTCTTATTCATTTGAAAATCTGCACTGACACTCTTGTTCTGTAGTAAAGTTTCAACATATTTGACATTTATCTGATTACAGCTTCTGGTAAGAGCCCGATTTAAGCCGGAAGAAAAAGTTATATGATTGCCATCAATAGTTAAATTCATAATTCAAATATGGGAGTATCACTTCTTAAAAAAAAGCCTTATCATATCTATCGCAAACCATCCCAATGCACCACTTAATACATATCCTATATATTTTCCATTTTGTAATCGGCGATATTCATCTTTTGATATAGTAACATATTGCTTCTCATTATCATAAACAACTCCTTTATAAGAATTATGATAATTACTATTATAATTTTTGTAGATAATTGGTAAAATTTTCATATAACTATCTCCGACTAAAAATAGAATAAATGAGCCCCCCAAAAAGAATAGAAGCCATTATCCAATTTTCTATGATCCCTCTTTTATATTTTCTATATTCTTTCTGTGAAATTATTATAGTATCATTCTCACTAGAGATACTATCACCCCTAAACACAGCTTGTCTACTAAATGGGTTTCTATGAATAATATTATAGCAGGCTTGAATTTTCATAATATATTATTTATCCTATTACCGATACTATCAAATATCACGTATATTTTCATTATAATCATCCATAAATTCTTGTAAAACATCTTTTGTATAATCATCGTTACTATGGCTTGATTCCACATCCCTCAGTGTTGATAATATAATATTTTTACATTGGTTTATTGTACCTCTTCTACTTCTGATATAACTTGCAAAATCATATGTGTCTTGATATGCAAGAAATTTTAAATTATTATAAGATGCTTCAAACTTCTTTGTCATTTCTTTTGGATTATATTTACCAGCTTCTTTAAGTGAGTCAATTAACCAACAATATACAAAATATGGTCTTCGTTCATCATTTGCAATTAAAGAACCTGAATCATAAGGAGGGGCTGAACCTCTTATTCGATTATAATTTCTTGAAAAAAAACATATATCAAGAATTTCTTCTTTAAATGATTTATATATACTATTATCTAAACCACTCATTTGTTCTGCCAATAAAACCGATACTTCATGTCCGTTATCAAAAAGACTCTTTATAAAATCTTTTTTCGTTTGAATATTAACTCTGCTATTATCATTTATATATGAAAGATTATCTAGAGCTCTTATTCGCAATTCCGAAATATGAGGCAAACGGTCATTTAACCAGTACAACCACCCTTTGTTTTCACTATATAATGCATCGGGAGTCTTGGTTAAAGCATTAACAACATTAGGAAAGTTTTCTGAATAAGGAGAGTCTACCCCGTATTCTAAAGCTCGTATAAATTCACTTGTTTTTCTAGAATGCAATGCTTGATATCCATTCCTAGCAACCTGCATAATTAAAAAAGTTGATGCATCAAAACCTTTAAAATTAATAGATGAAGTAGAATTAAAATTATTTTTTTGACAAGAGTACTTGTTTGAATAAATTCTAACTGGTAAAACTTGCATACACATATCCTTTATAAAATTGATTGGGTTTACAAGCTAATGATATTTAGGATAAAGACAATATACAAGTATAAACTAAAAAAATTTTACAAAATTTAACAAATAACATGCACAAAAGAAAAACATATTGACTTTTTATATAATTTTATTTTATACTTGCCAATAAATGAAAGGAGTTAGTATGGTTTCTATTAGTAAGATTAATCCGATATTAAATGTACAGAATACAAACAAAGCAAGAAATATTGCAAGAAAAACATTGCCTGCTGCAAGTGCACTTGGAATCTTGGCCGGTTCATCTATGGGACCAATCATACCGCCCGATAATGTAGCTTCGCACATTCCTGGTACAAGTGTTGATGATTCGCTAGGCGAAGTTTTCGGCCATACTGGAGAACAACTTATTGACCTTGGTACAAGTGCAGCTGACGCAATAGGACAAGGAATAAGCAACGCAGCAGATGGTATTGCTGGATTGGTAGATCATATACTAGACTCGCTTGGCTAAAGATAGACTCTATCCATTATTCTTCTGCCGGTGTATATGTGTAATTAGGTTCTTCAACATCCTCTTCTGTCTTGAATACAAGATAGAAGTCATCACCAACCTTTATATCAAGCTGTTCTCCCTCGCCGATATATGAAAGTGGAGATTCTTCATATGCATTAGTTACACCTGATTTAAAGCGGTTATCTTTCTCATTCTTGACAAAACCTTCACCGAAATGATACGCAATTGAAATGCCCTTAATAAAATAGTTACCAACCATTAAGGCAGCATTTTTCATAACCTTAAAAGGTGGTATTTTCTTTAATTCTTCTTTTGAAAGTACAAATTTTGAGTATTTACCATACATTTCTTCTTCAATAGAAACTTTTTCTGCTCCATCAGTGTACGATACAGGTTTCACAAAAAATGTTGCATTTCTTTTACCTCTCTTAGGGTCAACTATTCTCAGCACCTGACAGTTGAGCACTGCGTTAGTTCCAATTTGATATCTGCCTAGCTCAGAAGGTTCAAGAACACGCACACTAATATTTTTTGAAGGTTTATCTGTCTTAAACTCATCCATTGCAACAACGTGAAGCTGGGATGCCGCATATGCAGCAGAAACTTGTAATAAAATACAAGAAAGTAATAAAATTAACTTTTTCATCATACACCGCCTAAATTAATCTATTTTTTTGGAGATTTTCCACTATTACTTTTATTGCAGCTTTAGCTTTTTCTATGAATTCATCAGCATAGCCTGATTCAAAGTTTGATTGCAGAACCTTTAGAATATCAGCCTGCATATATTGATACATCAACGGACTTTTCACAATGGTTGATACGAGCGCTGGTGAAAAAACTCCTTTTGAGAGGACAGAAATAACATTGTTTATAAGCATCAGCTCTTCTTTTGCCCATTCCTCTATTTCCAGCTTAAAAGGTTTTGCCTCTCCAAGAATAAACGGAGTTCCTGTTGATGAGAAAAACAACGGAAGTTCATCAAAACTTACATTTTTCATTCCTTCAATTGCAGCACCGAAAGATGTGGTGTTATAGATTTCTTTACATTCCAAATCCTTAATCAGTGTTTCAAAATGCTGAATAAATGCAGCATAATCCTCTCTTGTATAAACTAAATCACCTGTAACTGATTTAACTTTTACAATTTTCTTTTGAGTTTTTCCAACAATCATCTGAGTATCAGAAACCTTATTCATAACCTCACCGGTAGAATAAATAACTTCATTCTGAAAAGCCATATCAAGTCCGGTAAAAATAATTTTACTGAAACCTAGTTTTACTGCAGCTACTAGTGCTAATGCGGTTGCAGTCCCTCCGCTCTCATAACATTCTAGTTTATTATAATCTGCAAGTTTTTTGACAACCATATCATTTTTAGAAAATGACATAAACATTCTCTTAAAGTTTTTACTAAACAAAACACTGTCAGATTTAATATCCATTATACAGTTAGTCTTTGCACAGAATTCCTCAAGTCCAGTCAATGTAGAATTGATACTTGAAGCATCCAAACAAACCGTAAAATCAGGCACAATTCCATTTGCACTAAGAACACGCAAGACTTTATTAACAGCAAATATAACAAATTTGTCCCTGTTAGCTTTAATTTTCTCCAAATTTTCATTTAAAGAAGGGCCGGCAGCAATTATAAGCGCAGTCTGGCCGCTGAATTTATTTTTTAAATCCGAAAGCTTGAAAACAGAAGAATTATTATTTATTAAATTAATATTTCTCAATGTATTCAATAGCCATTTTTTGGAGTATTTAGTAATTGTATTAACATCAACGATTTTACTTCTGCAGGTTTCATAAACTTTTTGTGTTAAAGCCATAAGTTCTGGACTTTTTACAATTGCATAGTTTTTCAGATAAACAACTTCAACTTTATCTTTAGTTATATAGATTTCAGAAAGCTTTTTCATTAACTCATCAAGATTATCGGTAATAAAAACTCTTCCGCTTGCAAGGTGTTCCGAAATATCAACATTATTCAAAACAAAGTGCAAAACATTGATATCCGGTTCATAAACAATAATTTTGGATGGATATGTATTATAGACTTCATCAAGCATATAACACAATCCGATACCAAAAGTAATGATAATATCATTATTCCCCATTGGATTTTTTATTGTTGCTCTAAGAGTTTCTTTAATTGCCTCGCGAGGATTATTTATATCATCAAAGGGAACATCATCTTTCATCAGCAAATAATCATTTGAAGGAGTCATACAATATGACATATTTTTACTTGATTCTTCCAGTGTTATACGCTCTAACCTTGACTTTAATGCAAGATTGTTTAAAAACTCTAAATTCCTGCTAAACATACAAATTCCTTTTTGATAATTTACCCCTAAAATACCACAAATCTTAAGAAATGTAAAGATTAAGACCTGTCATTTGCGCTCCTTGCGTCTACATTAGACTCAAATTGTCTAAAAATATCATTACCTACAAGCTGTTCAAGACGTGAACGTTTTTCAAAGAAGCTTCCTCGAGCTTTTACCTGTTCATCCAGAGCTTCTCTGTAGAAAGTATCTGTTATCAAAATAACTTCTTTTGATAAATTCTGAGAATTTTGATAGTTTTTATACCTTTCCTGAACCATATTTGTTGTCATATCATACAACTGTCTAGCTGTCATGTAGTCGTAATACATATCAACAACTTTTTGCTGAAGCTCGTCTACTTTTCTTACCAGAATTATCATATCAGCATCAGTTACCTGAGTATACTTATAGTTTAGAGCCTTTGTATCCTGCGACATAATACCCAAAGTATTTCCGCCAATTAAAGCTGCACTTGCGAGTACAGGGTTTCCCATACCTGCCCCCAAAAAGGTCGACATACCTGCTATTGTAGTCAAAACCTTCTTTACAGCACCGGCATCGGGCTTGTCTTTATCAGGATTTGAAAGTTTATATATTGCAAATTTAATTGTATCGCTTTTTGTTGCCGCACCCTGCCAGAGAAGCGACAAATCTTCCATCATGTCGTTGTAATCTACTTCTACTGATTTAGAAACTTCCAACGCCATTTTCTTAATGCTTAAATCTGCATAAGTAAGTCCTTCGCTATAGTATTTTTCTTCCTTGACAATCTGAGCTTTTACTTCTTCCTTGCTGTTAACGTCTATTTTATTTTCAGGAGTGTCAGTAGTTCCAAGCCTGTAAAAAATATCCTTTGGAGTAGTTACATCGTCGAGTTTTACCTCCGCTGAAACAGGAAGCATAAGCAGTGCCGCCAGCATAAGAGATACAACAAATTTATTTTTTGCCATTCGCACCTCCGTTCTTTTTAGCAGCATCATTATCTTTATAAAGTACAGAATTAAAGTCATATTGATATAATTCCAGAGCATCAACAACTTTTTTTCCGGCAAGCCTTTGAAGTTGTATATGATATTTCTTAGCAGACTGCTCCAACTGGAACTCCTGTATTCTCATTGCGTCGTAGAGTGAAGATGAAATAGCAATTTCAAGAACATCTTGTCCGGTGAGAGCCTTAGAATAATTCCTGCTGTACAAAATCATTTTCGAACGTGTATCCTTAAGCTGGCTCAAGGTATTTTTGTAGTTATAGTATGAACTTATTAAAGAATCCTGCAAATCTTCAACCATACTTGCTAACTCTATTAACTCTGTGTCAGTTAACGGAGTTTCCTGAGGCATAGTTTTTTTGTTAAGCAGCCCCTGTGCAAGTCTTCCAGCTGAAAATGCAGAGGTTTGAATTCCATAATTCGCCCCCATAAGACTCGGCACAAAAGACGCACCTGCTACTATTGCAGAAAGTGTTTTAGCCATTAATGATGAATGTATTCTTCGCTGCGATTCAGGGGTTGCAAGCTTTTTAAGCGCAAATTCAATTACCTGATTATTTTCAACAGTTCCCTGCCAGAGTTTTTCAAGGTCTTTTATATCGTGCTCTTTCTGAATTTCAATTAAATGCGCAAGCGTTTCGGAATCATTTACAAGAAGCGAACCTTTTAACTCTTTGGAAGACGATTCAATTGTTATTTGCGGCTTTTCAACACTTGTTTTATCCAGAGTAACAACGCCGTTATCTGCTGCAAACGCCAGGTGCGGCAATAAAAATGCTGCTATTAAACTCACTCCCAAAAACTTCTTCATAATACATTTATACTCCAAAAGGAGGAGGAAAATCAACTTGTCGGATAAATAGATGCTAAAACTTAAAAAAGCTATATAAAGGAATATCAAGAATTTGTGAAATTTGTATAAGTTTTTTTAGACTTATATAACGCTCAACTCTTTCAACATGCCCAATGAATTTAGGATTAGCATCTAATAGTTCAGAAAGTTTTTCTTGTGAAAAGTTTTTCGCAAGACGGTACTTTTTGATATTTTGTCCCAATTTTATATATATTTCTTTTTCTAAATCCATATCAATATAATATCTTATGTCATTCATCCATAAATTTATAATCTACCAGAGCTCTTTCAACTTTTTAAACAGCTTTTCTAAAGTATAATACCTTTTCATCAGTATAATCATATTTTATCATTAAAAAGCTCTGACATTGATATACTAAAAGCTTTTGCTAATCTCTTTGCAGTTGATATCGTAGTATCTGTTACCCCGCGTTCTATGGCACTCAAATAACTCGGAGAGATGTTTACTCTAAAAGCAAGCTCATCTTGGGTAAAATTAGCTCTTTTTCTCAAAAATGCAATTTTCTCACCGAATTTTCTAACCAAAACCTTATCGTATTTATATATTTTTTTGCCCATCAATACAGACTACTCTTCTTGAACATATTTAAAGATATCGTTTGTATCACACTCTAATGCATAACAAAGTTTATCCAAAGTACTGATTTCAACTCTTTTAGTGATTCCTTTATATAATTTGCTGACAGTATGATTATCAAGACCAGTAATCTTTACAATGTCTCTGCTATCTAACTTCTTCTCACCCATTATTTTGGCTAATCGATTTTCAATCATAATGCATATAATACACTATTATGAATAACAAATCCCTTTGCGTAGACTAAACTACCAATTCGTATCTTTACATACCAGTTTTTTTTAATATATCTTTATATTAAGGAACTAATCTGGAATAAATTTAAAAATGTCATTAGTATCACATTCCAATGCCATACATATTTTATTCAAAGTTTCTAAATCGATACGGGTATACTGATTCTTATAAATTTTTAGGATAATATGATTATCCAGACCAGTCATTTTTACAACATCGCGTCTGTCTAATCGTTTTTCTCCTAGTAGTTTTGCGAATCGATTTTCTATCATTATTTTATGATAACTTATCAGGTAAAATCTGTCTTTTAACGAGTCGTTTATTACCGAATAGTATACTTAAATACCAAAATACTTAATATTTCTTTACCAAAGGCACAAAATGACAAAACTATCAATACTACTTATCTGCATTATAGTACTAGCTATCACTCAGCTATTACTCATAGTAGGGCTGTTTATAAATTTTAAAAGGAGAAAAAATGATTAAAACAATCGCTATTGATTTAGACGGCGTATTAAATACTTACTGCGGAAATTACAATGAAAACGAGATTGCTCCGCCCCAAGAAGGCGTTCATGAATTTTTAGCAAAGCTTGCTGAAAACTACAAAATTGAAATTTTTACCGTCAGAAACACCAAGCTCACTGCTAAATGGCTTATAGACAACGACCTTGACAGGTACATATCAAACATCACAAATGTTAAAAACCCTTTTGCCAGCGCCTTCATTGATGACAGAGCTATCAGGTTTAACGGCGATTACGACGAAACCTTACAAGAAATTACTTTTTTTAAGCCATATTGGCGCTAATTTTTCAAATACTTTGTTAATATTAATTTTTTAAGTGCTTTTGCATTAACTGCGTGAGGCTCAAGTTCAATAATCTTATCTAGATTTTTTATAGCATCTTCATACTGTCCGGAATTTTTTTGGATTGCAGCAATAGAGTAATAAGCATCTATGAACTTCGGATCCAGCGCTACAGCTGAAACAAAATCATCAAGAGCAAGTTTCGGATTTGTATTAAAAATAAGCTGGCCTCTATTAAAATATGCATCTGTCATTTTCTTATTCAGCTCAATAGCTTTTGTATAATTTTTATACGCTTCTTCATCTTTACCAATGCTATGGCAGGCGATTCCTTTATAGAAATACGCTATATCCGATTTTGGATTAAATCTGATAGCTTCATCCAGATTTCTTATTGCATCTGGGAAAGCGCCGGAGTTAACATCAGCAATACCAAGGCTCAAGTAATACTTTTCAACAAAATCTTCGTCGTCTTTTATGCATACTTCCTGAAATATTTGAGCTTTATTGTCTAGTGCCATCTGGAACTTAGGATTTAGTAATATAGCGCGGTTATAATCGTCTAAAGCACCTTTATAATCTTTCATTTTGTACTTAGTATATCCGCGGTTATTATACGCAAGAGCACACCTTGAGTCTAATTCTATTGCCCTGTTGTAATCTTCAAGAGATTTGTCATAATCCTGCAGTTCATTATTAACAAGACCTCTATTTATATACGCATCCAAAAAGTCCGGATTTACCTCTATTGCCTTTGTATAAAGTTCTCGCTTCTTTTCAAGATTTTCTGTTATTAGTGCAAGGTAAAAATAATACTCATCACTGCACCCGAGACGCTTTAAATCATTCTCAATTATTTTGCGAGCTGAGTCATAATCATTTGCATTTAATGCGTTTACTATTCTTTTAATAACCTTGTTCTTATCTTTCATAAAAGTATTTTAACATAAAAGCGGATAGCATATACTACCCGCTTTAGTTATATATTTCAGTTCTATTTTACAAAGAAACTTGCATTTACGTTAGCATAAATTTTTACTACGCCGCCTGATATAGAAGTTTGAGTTCCGCCGGATGCTGAATCTTCTGCAACTGATGCAAGCATATTCTTTGCCATATACATTCTAGGGCTGCTGTAATTATTTGCATTGCAGCTTACATCAAAAGTTCGTACACCGTCAAGAGTTGTACCAAGGTTTTTAGCAAGCAGACCGGCTCTTGATTGAGCTTTCTTAGTAGCAATTCCCAAAAGGTCGTTGCACTGTGAATCATATGTTGATAAAGAGAAGTTAAGATTATCTACATTTGTAGCACCTGCCTCTATCGCTTTATCTATCATTGCACCTATTTTATCAAGAGATTTTGTATGAACAATTACTCTGTTAGAAACTTCATACTTATCTAAATTTCTCTTGCTTCCTGAATAAGTATAGATTGGTGAAGCACTGAAATCAGATGTTTTAATATAGTCCCCATTTGAAGAATTAAGCATTGAGCTCAAAACTGAAAGAACCCTGTCAGAAGCTTCTTTATTTAATTGTGTAGCTTTTTGCATTGATTTTGTGTCAGATGTCTGCACTGCAAAAGAGATTTCTGCCACATCCGGTGCTACTTCTGTATTTGCAGATGTGCTTACAGAGATATATCCTCTATCGTGAGATACCTGTGTTACTGCCTGAGTTGATAATGGTGCACTTACTGCTATCAAACCCAATACAACAGCTGTTAATAACGTTTTTTTCATAATTCCCTCCTAATTAACCTATTATATCATATAAACGATTTCTTTTCAGAATTGTTCATTTATAATAAAAAGTATGAAAGCATTAGTTTATCAAAATCACGCAATAAGCCTTACTGAGCGCAAAAAGCCGGAAATAATTTCGTCGAGAGATGCAATAGTTAAGGTAACTTTATCATCAATTTGCACAAGTGACCTGCATATAATTAAAGGTTTTGTACCTCGGGCAAAAGATGGGATTGTACTCGGGCACGAATTTGTAGGAGAGGTTGTGGAGATTGGAAGCGGGATTACAAATCTGAAAATCGGCGACAGAGTAAGTGCAAATTGTGAGACTTTCTGCGGCGAATGCTATTTTTGCAAAAAAGGGTTTATAAATAACTGCGTCAACGGCGGCTGGGAGCTCGGATGCAAAATTGACGGATGTCAGGCAGAATATGTTAGGGTTCCGTTTGCTGACACAGGACTTACAAAACTGCCTGATAACGTAACTTATGAAAACGCTCTTTTTGTTGGAGATATTCTTTCAAGCGGATACTTCGGAGCTGAGATGTGTGAAATACAGCAGGGAGACTGCGTTGCTGTTATAGGAACAGGCCCTGTCGGACTTTGTTCTATGGCCTGTGCTAAGACTTTCAACGCAGGAAAAATTATTGCAATTGATATTGATGATTATCGTCTTAATCTTGCTCTAAAACTAGGTATTGCGGATTATGTATTAAATTCCCAAAAGTGTGATATAGAGAAAGAAATTAAAAAGCTTACTGAAAACAGAGGCGCAGATTCTGTTATAGAGGCTGCCGGAGGAAAAAACACTTTTGAAACTGCCTGGAAAATTGCACGCCCTAATGCGATTGTTGGAGTAGTTGCAATGTATGAGGAAAACCAGATTTTACCTTTGCCTGAAATGTACGGCAAAAATTTGACTTTCAAAACAGGTGGAGTTGATGCTGTTCATTGTAAAAAACTAGTTGAGATGATTTCTAAAGGTATTATCAATACTGATTTTCTTATAACTCATACATTTCAGCTGGATGAGATTGAAAAAGCATACAAATTCTTCGAAACTAAGTCTGATAACTGTTTAAAGACAGCAATTAGATATTAGTATTTAACAGACCTTAGAACCAGCGGTCCTTTATCAAGCGGTTCAGTTACTTCTAGCTGAATAACGTCAGATTTATTGTCCGGCTGTTCTTTAATTACATTTTGAACATTTACAGCAGCGTCATTTGATGTATCCAGTTCAATAACATTTTGAACGACATCATAAGTTTTTTCTGGAGCAGATACCGGTTTATCTTCTATATCAGGAAGAAGTTCAAATTTTTTGACCGCAGGTTCTGCCTGCACCATATCTGTGTGGTGTCCAAATTCAAGAGCCCATCTTAACCCGAGATTTAAAGTTATACCGTTTCTGCCGCCGCTCTGAAGCATTGCAGAACCAAATGCCATAAAGTTATCCTTAAATACTTTTTGAATACCTACACCATATTGAACAAATGGTTTAATACTCATTTCCGGAAGTCTGACATTGTCTGCCATTACTCTTGATTTATCCATAAAGTTCATCACCGCATTAGCAGCTATGTATGGCTGCCAGCCGTTTTTAGTATTCGCAATAAATTTTACACCTGGCGCAACCTGAATTGCGTGCAGAGGATCAGAGTCGATTTTTGCACCGGCTGAATTTTTGTAATCAAAGGTATTTATAAATGTGTATGCCAGCATTAAGTTCGGTTGAATTATAAATTTTCCATCTTTAAATTCCAGATTATATCCGGTCTTATTGCCAACTCCTGCCAAAAGCATAACTGCATCTTCGTGGCCGTACATTGTAGATATATCTGACAAGTTTGCACCTGCGCTTAATGTTGTTGCATTGAAGAAGTTGCCTTTGTATAAAGTTACAGTACCGCCGAGAACACCGCCATTTTGGCTTATGCCTATATTTTTATAATCAATACTAGCTCCGTTATAACCGCCGTAACCTGTGAATGTTCTTGCCCAGCCGTGTTTCCATTCTTTAATCGGCGTATCAAAACCAAACAGAGAACCGTAGGTTATACTGTTAACTTTTGGCCCGTCTTTCAGAGGAATATTTTCAAAGCTTACGTATGGTTTATACCATGCACTTGCCTGTTCTTGGGCTTCAAAATTTTCACCCGCATCATTTACACCTGCAATTGCAATTTTATTTTTATTAATTTCTGCCATTCGAATGTGTCTTGGCATAAGCATAAAGTTATCGCTGTTCTGGAATGCGTAGTTAAATGTCTGATTCATCTGTGATGCTGCAGCAGCCTGAGCTGCAACTGCACTTCCTAAAACAGAAGGGTTGAAAGCATCGCTTGGATTTGATGGATATTCTATCTTGCCTGTATCCGGGTTAAAGTACCCGCCTCTTACAAAGACCATATCGCCATCTCTGTAATTATAGCTTGCACCGAATTGATATACAGGAGTATAAACTGTTTTCTGACCGTGATATTTTACATTTTCTGCGAAAGATTCGTCAGCAAACGGAATCTCAACCATAGTTATATTATTTGCAATATTATTTAATACGTTTATTGAATTGAGATTTACGACTGTACCTTCACCTGCCTGAGCGTATTCATCGGCTGTAATACGGCCCATTGTATTTGTTGTAAAATCTACTGCTGCAGAGTTAATATTTACAGTACTTCCGTCATTTAATTCAAATTTAGTAAAATGCAGAGGGTTTGTAGTTAAGTTACCGATATTCATTGTACTCTGATTCAATACTAGCGAGTCATTTACTGCTGCATACGGATTATAGAGATTAACTGTACTATCCTGGGCAATTATATCCTGATTTTCTACAAGGACAGCAGGGGTGAATACTGTATCTTTAAGATTTATTGTACCGCGTTCTTCTGTCGTAATCTCGTTAACGTTAAATGTTGATTCATTAACATTTATTGTGCCGAGGTTAGTTATTTTGGATGTATCCATATCGCCGGTAACAGTCATAACTTCATCATTGTAGATATTTTCAACAATCAAGTTACCTGTAATATCTGCACTGCCTTCTGTATTAGTAATTTCTTTTACTGTTGTATTACCTTTGATTATTGCTGTACCGGTATTAGAAATTGTAGTTACCTTAACATCATTGTTAATCAGCATATTGCCGTCGTTATCAATTTTGTCTGCATATACGGAGCCGTCTACCGTAATTTCACCATCTTTTTCATTTTTTACGGTTTCTTTTACTGCAATATCGCCTTCTGCCTTTATGTTTCCGCTGTTGGTAATATTATCAGCTGCAGTATTTCCTTTGATATCAATATCTGCCTTGTTTTCAAAATCTTTAACAGTCATTAAAGAACCGTCAAAAGATAGTTTTGAATTATTGGTAACATTGGCAAGCTCTACTACGCCAGTCATGTTCAAATCATTATTGTTAATAATATCTTTATCGGTTTTGACATTATTAAGGTTCAATATACCTTTGTTATCTGTAGCCTCATCATTGTTATTAGTAATATTAATGTTTGAAATAGTTACATTTTGATTTTCGTTCACAGATGAAAGGAAGTCTTTGTTATTTACATCAAATGTATTGTTTGCTCCGTTTATTGTAAGGTTTATCCCTTTAAGTTCAGAAACATCTTTTGACAAGATTGTTGTTGAATCATCTACAAAAGTAAATATTTTGTCTTCTTGTTCGGTAAGACCAGACCAGATTGGTGTTTCGTACTCAGCCCAGGCAACAAATGTATCCTGAAGACCACGGATTTCTAAACTGTCATTTTTCGTTGTTGTAGAGGCAAGCCCAAATTCTTTTGCCAGAATAATATCGCTAGTCATAATTGCTTCTGCTTGATTTAAGACTTTAGAATTATCATAATCAAGCTGAGGTGCGTCAGAAGTTGCTGATTTTATTATTTGCAAAATGTATTTTTCATTCATGTCGCATTCGTTACTAACATTTATTGAAGATATATAAATTGTACCGCTTCCTCCGTTTTCAAGCGTGAAAGTATCAGCATTCTGTTCTTCTTTTGTTAGTGTAACATCGATTGAATATCTGGAATCAGCGGAGGAATGAAGTTCATCCATTACATAATCTGTATAGACCCCGTCTTTTGTATTAATTGTACTTCCATTAGTTACATTTAATACAGAGTTATTTAATACATTTGAATTGTTTCCAAAATTCATTGTTGAACTATCTGCCGTAATGTTTTGATTACTGATTTCACCGTTTGTAGTAAAGCTTGAATTTGTTATATTAATATTACCTGTTCCAGTAATTGTATTGTCAAGAGTAAATGCTGAATTTGTTATATTTATTTGGGAATTATTTAATATATCACCAACTCTGTCTGTACCATTACTAAGAGCTATAGTTCCTTCGTTTTTAATATAGTCAGCATTCAAACCATTGTAAATTACAGCGTTTTTAGTATTTGTAAAACTGGTAATTTCTGCACCGTTATTAAGAGTTAATGTACCGCTGTTTACAGCACTATTCAAATCTGCATAACCTAAAACCGTTAATTCATTAGAGTTATCCACTATGCCGGCAGAAGTAAGAGTCCCTGAAATACTTGCAATTCCGCTATTTGTAAAATTCTGAATTTCTGAATTATTTTGTACAGTTAAATTTCCGCTGTTATTTACTCCAAGTGAAATTAACTGACCGACAACAGAAATATCATTAGTGTTTATAATGTTGTATGCCGATGTCAGATTGCCGCCAACATTAAGTGTACCATCATTGATTAAACCATTTGAGTTTCCATCATCAGTTATTATGCCTGTTACGTCAAGGTTTCCAGCAATATTTATAGTTCCTGTTTCTTCGTTTACCAGACCGTTGACCTCTGCATTATTACCTGCAATTAGAGTTCCGCTGTTTGTTAAATCTTTTGCGTTTACATCACCTTCAACATTAAGAACACCGGAAGTCGTTATATTTTCTGTTGTTATCAGATTACCTGTAACATTTACGTTTGCTTCATCTCCTACATTAAAGTTTCCTGTATTAATAATTTCCTTTGCTGAAGCAGTTCCGATAACATCTAAATCACCAGTATTGTTTATAGTATTTTCAACAGTAAGATTTCCGCTAATATCCATATCACCATGGTTTGTAACATTTTTAGCATTCACATCACCGGTGATATCAAATATTTTATTTTCATTGTTAACTATATCATTTGCGTTTAATATACCTGTAATGTAGACTTCACCGTTATTTGTAAAATCACTTACATCAGCACCGCTCTGGAAAGTTATAATACCACTGTTTTCAATATCCTTAGAAACTACATGTCCTACTACTGTTAATGAATCGGTATTAGAAATATTTCCCGCTGCGGTTAATGAACCATTAATAACAGCATTTCCTGAATTTGTTAAATCTATCGTTGAAACACTTCCTCCTGCATTAAGAGTTTTTGTATTAGTTATAGACCCGTCCGTTGTAAGATTATTAGTAACAGTGAGTTCATCTTTATTAATTACATTACCTGTTGATGCAAGGCTGCCTTCAACAGTCATTTGTTTATTGTTAACAACATTATTTGTATTTGCATTGCCTGTTATTTTAACGATATTATCATTTGTTAAATCATGAATATCAGCTCCGTTTTTCAGAGTCAAAGTTCCGCTGTTAGTAACATCATTTAATCCTGCATGTCCTTCAACGGTCAGAGCATCAGTGTTGTTCAGAATACCTGTTGAAATCAAATTTTCGCTAATATTTGCAGTTCCATTATTTGTAAAATCAACAGTTGTTAAAGTACCTGTCACATCGAGAGCAGCGCTGTTTGAAATCAACACTTCTGCTGCGGCATTTCCTGTGATATCCATATCACCTTTATTGGTAATATTTTGAGCAATAACATCACCGGTAATATTGAATATTTTTTCTTCGTTGTTTGTAATATTATTTGCGCTTGTGCTTCCTGTAATATATGCACTGCCGTTATTTATAAAATCATTAATTTCTGCCCCGTTACGGAATGTCAAATTACCACTGTTGGTAACATCCTCTGCAATTACCTTTCCGACAACAGTAATAGTATTCGTATTTGAAACATCGCCGGAAACAGTTAGTGTTCCGCCTACACTAACGCTTCCTTCATTGGTTAGATTTGCTGCTGATACAGAGCCTGTAACGTCAAGCGTTTTGGATGTTGTTATATTTCCGGTTACATTCAAGTCTTTTTTAACAGTTAATGTATCAGTATTTTTGACATCAACAGCAACGTTAAGATTACCATCAACACTCATATGTTTGTTATTAATGATATTATTTACATCAGCATTACCTGAAATCAAAACTGTATTCTCGTTTGTTAAATTGTGAATATCCGCATCATTTTTTAGAGTCAAAGTTCCGCTGTTGGTAACATCATTTAAATTTGCCTCGCTGTTTACAGTAATAGAATTTGTATTCTTTAAAGTTCCGGTTAAAGTTAATTCTTCGCCAACATTTGCATTGCCCGAATTTGTAAAATCTTTACCTGTTACAGAACCGGTTACATCTAAAGAACCGCTGTTTGTAATTAAAAGTTCTGTTTCTGTATTACCGTCAATATCCATATCACCTTTGTTGGTAATATTCTGAGCATTTACATCGCCTTCTGCGTTAAAAATATTTCCTTCATTATTTGTAATATTTTCTGCGGAAGTCTTACCTGTAATATAAGCATTACCGCTGTTAACAATGTCTTCCAGCTCTGCTCCGTTTTTGAGAGTCAGAGTTCCGCTGTTGGTAACATCTTTTGCAGATACTTTACCATTAACAGTTAACTCATTTGTGTTAGTAATATTATTTGCCGCTGCAAGTGTTCCGCCAATATTGGTTTTACCGTCATTAGCAAGATTGTTAAGTGCAGCATTATTGTCTATCTGCAAACTGCCTGTAGTTACATTTACCTCTCCGTTTCCGGTTAAAGTTCCAATTGCATAGCTGCTGTCAGCATTTCCGGAAGTTGATAATACTGCTCCATTTGATAAATTCAAAGTACTTACGATATCTGCACCGTCTTTAAAAGTCAAAGAGTTTGCAACATAAGTTGTTCCGTTGCCTGATACGGTTTTACCAATTGAACCTGAAAGATTTAAGGTTTTATTATTCTCAATTGTACCTGTCAGGTATTCACCCTTAGATGTTAAAACACCGTAGTTGATAACATTACTAATATTATTGTTATTAGTAAGATTTCCGGAATCTTTAATTATAACATTTTGAGAAATAATATCATTATTGGTAACATTGCCGGCAATACCAAGTGAACCTGTTCCAATTACCTGATGAGTTAAAGAACCTCCGGTCAGAGTAAGTATACCTTCGTTTGTTACAACACCGCCTACGTTGTCCGCATTAATTGTTAAGTCACCTACTGCAGTAATCAGAATTTCTTGAGAAATTGCAGAATTTGACGTTACTTCTCCAACAATATTTGTTGTGCCTGAGCCGGAAACAACTTTGTTCAGAGTTCCGCCATTGAGAATTAAATCGCCGGAGTTAGCTACGTTGCCGCCAACATTAGAAGCGTTAATTGTCAAACCGCCTGCCGAAGTAATTGATATTGCCTGTGAAATAGCGGAATTACTTGTCACATCACCTGTAACATTCGTTGTACCTGAGCCGGAAACGGCCTTATTTAATGTTCCGCCTGATAAGTTAAGAGTGTTGTTATTAGTTACCAACCCCTTAATATTATCTGCATTTGTATTAATTATACCGGAGTTAGTGACAACACCGCTGTCTGAACCCAATGCGGCGTTGTTAGTTAAAGTAACACCGCTATTTACATTTACTTTTTGACTTATTCCGCCATTGTTTGTTGCATTGGCACTGATTGTTGTAGTTCCTGAGCCGGAAACTGCTTTACTTAATGTGCCGCCTGAGAGGTTAAGAGCGTTGTTATTGGTTACTGCTCCCTTAATATTGTTTGCATTGGTATTAATTGTTCCTGCGTTGGTAATTTTTCCGTTATCAGAACCTAATGCGGCATTGTTAGTCAATGTAACACCGCTATTTACATTTACACCTTGATTAATGCCGGCATTGTTTGTTGTATTACCGCTAATGGTGGTTGTACCGTTTCCGGATACGGCTTTATTTAAGGTTCCGCCAGAGAGGTTTAAACTGCTGGAGTTGGCAACAGTGCCTTTAATATTATCAGCATTACTATTAATGGTACCGGCATTCGTGATTGCTCCGCTATCAGATCCTAATGTGGCATTGTTAGTTAAAGTAACACCGCTGTTGACCTTTACACCCTGATTGATGCCGGCATTATTTGTGGTGTTGCCGGTAATGGTGGTTGTACCGCTTCCGGATACGGCTTTATTTAAGGTGCCGCCGGAGAGGTTTAAACTGCCGGAGTTGGCAACAGTACCTTTGATGTAATCAGCATTACTATTAATGGTTCCGGCATTGGTAATTGCTCCGTTTGCAGAGCCCAGAGCTGCATTGTTAGCTAAAGTAACACCGCTATTTACTTTTACAGCCTGATTTATACCGCCGTTATTTGTAGTATTGCCGGAGATGGTGGTTAAACCTGCACCGGATACTGCTTTAGACAACGTTCCGCCGGTTAGTATCAAGTCACCGGCATTGGTTACAGCACCGCCGATATTTCCTGCACTAATAGTTAAGTCACCGGCTGCAATTATATTAATTGCCTGTGATATAGCTGAATTGGAGGTTACTGCTCCGGTAATATTTGTGGTTCCTGAGCCGGCAACTGCTTTACTTAATGTGCCGCCGGATAAGTTTAATGTGTTGTTATTGGTTACAGTTCCTTTAATATTACCTGCATTACTTGTAATAGTACCCGAATTGGTAATTGCACCATTTTCTGAACCCAGAGCTGCATTGTTGGTTAAAGTAACGCCAGAATTTACATTTACGCCCTGATTGATACCGGAATTATTGGTTGTATTGCCTGTGATAGTTGTTTTTCCAGAACCGGAAACCACTTTGCTTAATGTTCCGCCAGTGAGTATCAAGTCACCAGCATTGGTTACGGCTCCGCCTATATTGTTGGCATTTATTGTAAGATCACCCGCTGCAACTACATTAATTGCCTGTGATATAGCAGAATTTGATGTTACTGCTCCAGTGATATTTGTGGTTCCTGAGCCGGAAACTGCTTTGCTCAATGTTCCGCCGGAGAGATTTAATGTATTATTATTGGTTACTGCTCCCTTGATATTGCTTGCACTTGTATTAATCGTACCGGAGTTAGTGATTGTCCCGCTATCTGAGCCCAATGCAGCATTGTTAGTGAGAGTAACTCCGCTATTGACTGTTACACCCTGATTAATACCGCCGCTGTTTGTTGTATTGCCGGTAATAGTTGTTTTGCCGGAACCGGATACCGCTTTTGACAATGTTCCGCCGGAAAGATTTAAACTGCCTGTATTAGATACAGTGCCTTTAATGTTATCAGCACTGCTGTTAATAGTTCCGGCGTTCGTTACGCTTCCACTTGCAGAACCAAGAGCTGCATTGTTTGTAAGAGTTATACCGCTATTAACTTTTACACCCTGATTAATACCGGCACTGTTTGTTGTATTACCGGTAATTGTAGTTAAACCGGCACCTGAAACTGATTTAGATAACGTTCCGCCAGTTAATATCAAATCTCCGGCGTTAGTTACTGCTCCACCTATATTTCCGGCATTTGCAGTTAAATCACCGGAAGAAGAAATTGAGATTGTCTGAGAAATTGCTGAATTTGCAGTTACAGCTCCGGTAATACTAGTTGTACCAGCGCCGGTTACGGCTTTGGTTAATGTTCCGCCATTTAAGATTAAATCTCCGGCATTGGTTACGGCTCCGCCTATATTTCCGGCATTTGCGGTTAAATCACCAGATGCCGCAATTGAGATTGCCTGAGAAATAGCTGAGTTTGCAGTTACGGCTCCGGTAATACTAGTTTTGCCTGAGCCGGTTACGGATTTGGATAACGTTCCGCCATTTAAGATTAAATCACCTGCGTTTGTAACATTTCCACCAACATTGCTTGCACTGATAGTTAAGTCACCTGCTGACGCAATTGAAATTGCCTGAGAAATAGCTGAATTAGATGATACAATTCCGGTAATATTTGTTGTTCCGCTTCCGGAAATTGCTTTTGAAAGAGTTCCGCCGGATAAGTTAACAGTATTGTTATTGGTTACTGCTCCCTTAATATTGCTTGCACTTGTATTAATCGTACCGGAGTTAGTAACAACTCCGCTGTCTGAACCCAATGCGGCATTGTTAGTTAAAGTAACACCTGAACTAACATTTACCTTTTGACTTATTCCGCCATTGTTTGTTGCATTGGCACTGATTGTTGTCGTTCCTGAGCCGGAAACTGCTTTGCTTAATGTACCGCCGGAGAGGTTAAGAGCATTGTTATTGGTTACTGCCCCCTTAATATTGCCTGCATTTGTATTAATTGTTCCTGCGTTGGTAACTTTTCCGCTATCTGAACCTAATGCAGCATTGTTAGTCAATGTAACACCGCTATTTACATTTACACCTTGATTAATACCGGCACTGTTTGTGGTATTTCCTTTAAGCGTAGTTGTACCGGAGCCTGATATTGCTTTGCTCACAGTTCCTCCGCTCAAAGATAAATTTCCAGAGTTTGACACAGCACTTGTTATACTATTGGCAGACATTGAGGCACTGCCCTGAGTGCCTATAGTCAGGTTTGCATTAACCTTACCCGTATCAGATACATTTAATGAACCATTATTAACATTTACAGTGTTTTGAGTAATAGAAACACCATTTGCTAGTGTAAGGTTTGCACCGTTGTTAACATTTGTTGAACCGGTTCCCGAAATTCCGCTGTTTAAAGTATTTGTTCCGCCAGTTACGTTTAAAGTACCTGCGTTTTTAATTGCAGCATTCGAATTTGATGATGCAATGGTTACATTAGACAAATTTGTTGTACCGCCGGAAGCATTAACAACTGAACCTTCAGAGTTTACTGCATTGGTAATGTTAACATTAGAAAGAGAGAGAGTTTTTCCGTTTGAAAGTTCAAAACCGGTCTTGCCATTTATATTTATAGTAGATTTGGAAGAACCGCTTGCAACACCATTTACATTTGATACACTTCCAGCCGTTGCACCTAGATTTTCACCGACCGTATAAGTATTAGAAGCAGCATCAAACCGGAAATTTTTAGTTTCTGTTGTATCAAGCTGATTCCATAATCTCAGAGTATCGCCCTGAACACTGTAGCCGTTTCCAGAAATTTCTGATGTAGTTGTATAAGTTATACTATCTCTGTTTGTATCAGTTGTAGTAAGACTTAATTGTCCATATACTTTTACAATTTGATCAAGCTGGGAATATACAGCTGACCAGTTCGTATTTGCTAAAATCGCATCTTTTGTAGCGGTTTCAGTTTCTTTAAGCAAATTTCTAGATGTTAAAGAACTATTTAACGCCAGGTAAACACTGCTTCCGCTTCCATTTTTAAGGACCTGAACAGTAACTGAACCATCTTCTAAAGGAATATCAGTTAAATCAACATCGTTAATATAGACATAACCGGAGCCATTCGATATCGTCAGGGTATCAGCTTTTTGATTTGCTAAATCTACGTCGAGTTCCCATTTTGCACTAGAAGATGATGATAAATAATTAATATTATAATTATTTATCTCATTATCCTGAAGATTAACCGTACCACTGTTCGTATATAATCTTGAAGTTGTATCTGCAAAAGTATTTGTACCAAATGTTAGATTTGTATAATTTAACCGTGCTTCAGCGTTTTTTACGACACCATTCAAATTGATTTGTCCAGTTGAGTCACCGGTTAAATATAATTGATGAGTGTAATTAGACTGACCTGTAATCGTATCATCAACAATTATATTACCGTTATTTTGTGCAGTAAGAGTAAGGTTTGTCCCGGAGCCTTGCAGCCAAACAGCTTGCGACTCTTTCGGTCCATCTCCTACCTGTACATAGTTGCCGGAAAATTTAGAGGTTCCGTTATCAGCAATAATGTTTAAATCATAAGTTGTATAAATCGCTCCGCCTTGAGCAGTACCACCTTCTTCTGCATGCGCATAATTATCGATAAAGCTTACATTCTTGATGCCATTTGATATGTTTGATGTGTTATATAAAGCACCACCATACGCATTATTACCTTGAACATAGTTACCTGAATAAGTTCCACTAGCCAAGCCGTTTGCAACCGCTGTATTATAAATTGCTCCGCCGCTGGCATCAGCTGCGGAAATTACGTGATTATTAATAAAATCACCTGAAATAAGTCCAATAGCATTAGAATTATTAATATTATAAATAGCCCCGCCTGCTGAGTTACCAATCGCATAAACATAGTTGCCTATAAAATCTGCTGTTATTGAACCTATTTTTGCGTAACTGTTAGAATTATTATAAATCGCACCGCCAAGAGCTCCGGTTGTTTCAGATTTTGCATAGTTGCTGCTAAAAGTACCGGTTATACTATCAATTGAATTATTATTATAAATAGCCCCGCCCTGTGCCTCTTTTAAAGCACTTACATAGTTCCCGATAAAATCACCGGATACATTACCAATACCATTGGAACTGCTACTAGAACTATATGTATTGTAAATAGCTCCGCCTTGCGCCTGATAATTAGTCGAAGAAGCGTAGTTATTAGAAAAATCAGCACTTATATTGTTTATTTTATAACTGCTGTAACCGCTGTGATATAACGCTCCGCCTTGTGCTGCACCGTAATTTGCGATAGCATAGTTGCCTGTAAATGTAGAATCTGTTATACCATTTGTAATAGCACCTTCATTATAAATAGCACCACCTTGGGACCTATAATTTGTAGCCAGGTTTAATTCTGTATCAGTAGTTACATAATTGCTATTGAAATCACCGCTTATTCCGGCAATTGTTGCATATCTGCTGTTATAAATACCACCGCCCATTGTGTTCAAATCTGCTTTGGCATAGTTTCCGGTAAAATCGCCTGAAATTGTTCCTATAGTACCATACTGGTAGTTATATATTCCTCCGCCATAGGCATATGTATATACACCATTATTCTGTGCACTTCCTCCTTCTCCTGTTGAAAGAACATAGTTACCTATGAAATTACCTACAATATTTCCCATTTTACCCGAATTGTAAATAGCACCACCATAGGCATTAGCAGTTGCATCAGCATGTTCACTATAATCCCAATATGTATTCTCATATTCATATGTGCTAGAATTGGCAGTAGCAGTAACAGATAATGAATTAATCCATTGTGTAGTACCATCTTTCCAAGTATGATAATACCCGCCATCATAATCAGAATTCCAATCAGAAGAACCTGATGTAGACGAAGAGGCTGAAACACTTAAGGTTATTGACTCCTCTTCTGTTACCCACTTACCCTCATCATTATAATAAGAACTTGTATGTGTAATAGTTTTAGTATTACTCGCATCTGCAGTAGCTGAGCCGGCAACTGCAGTTGCAGTACCACTATATTCCATACTTGAACCGTGAATAGCAGTACCACCTTTCGCATTTGCATGAGCATAATTGCCAACAAAATCTCCCGTAACATTTCCCATTGTTCCTAAATTGCCAATTGCACCACCGCCTGCTGTTGCACTGCCATTTGCATCTGCTGATGTATTACAAGTTGCATCTGCACTAGCTGATGCTGTAGCTGTAGCCGATGCACTACCATCATCACTTGAAGCATAAGCATCGCCGGCAACTGCTTTTGCATCACCGGCGTGAGCTTCGGCATAACCGCCTTCTGCATATCCACCATAGGCATTTGATTGTACATAATTTTTAACAAAATCACCTTTTACGTTACCTAAAGAACCTGAACTTGTATTACCTATAGCACCACCATAAGCTGAAGATGAAGCATTTGCTTCTGCCCAAGCTGACGCATACGCATCTGCATTAGCTGACGCACTGCCATCTGTAGAAGAGGCAAAATCATCTTCTGCATATGTATAATCCTCACCAGCTAACGCTGTACCACCTGTAAGAGTCTGAATAAGGCTAGAACCATTAAAATCTGATGTAATATCAATGGAAGAATTTGACGTATGATTGTATATTGAACCGCCATAGCTTGCCGTAGAAATATTTGCACTGGCACTCCCATAAGCCTGATTTGAATATGCTGCTTTCTGATCAATTCTACTACTTGCACTAAAAACCTTGTTGGTAACATTATTTGCTAGGTTTGTTGATGTATAGCTTGAACTGTCAACTGTATATCCAGAAGGCTGAGTATAAGTATACTTTAAGTACTTAACCTGATTATTCGGCAATTTTATTTGTATTGTATCTGCACCGGCAGAAGATACTTCTGTCCAGCTTATATTTGAAGATGTTCCGGTATTTGCAGCATTTAACGTTATTTTGTAATAATGAACTGTTACTGTTCCATCAGCATTAACAGTTTCTTGTTTATAATTGTAATCGCTTGATGTTCCCTCTACAACATTATATAAAGCATTAGCAGCATATCCAGAAGGCTTTCCCTGCCCGAATTTAACATTAATTCTATCCTTAAACTTAAAAGTTCGAGCATCACCAATATCAGTATCACCCTGCGCTCTGCCGGTTCCGATTGCATAAGATTGCTGACCGTCACCCACAAAACACATACCAGCTAATACTGCGATTATAATCTTTCGCTGCCGGGATACCCCACGGGCAGAAAGATTGTTTACGCTCTCTACCTTGTCTTTCATGATACACCTAATAACTTCATTGTTTGTATTATCTATAACGGCAACATGATGGTAAAACTTTAATAATTTTTTAAAAATTTTACAAAAGTTTACATAGAATTCATAGGAATTTTCTTCTTATATCTATAAAGGCTAAACCTCTTTATTTAAGCTCGTATAACAATTAATTTCTTATATAACATTTTGCATAAAATGTTATGTAAAAATTTAATTAATATAACCTATATTTTAGTAATAATAAACATTATAGACATTATTAAGTTTTGTAAAATTTTTATTCAAAAAACTAAAAAAACGCTTTAACAGGCGTATATAAAAAAAATAAACAATACATTTTATGCAAAATGTTATGTTAAGCACCTCCCTTGCGAAGCTATACTCAATCTGATATCATGAAATAAAGAATAGTGAGGATTTATGCCCTCAAAAAAGTTAAAACGAATAACCTCTCAGAATTATTTAAAATACTATTACGATATCCCTTATGAAGGTAAGACTTCTGCTGGTAAACCTTTACGCAGATTAAAGAATATAACCTGTCCTTACCGCGGAATTAAAATTATTCCTAGCGAAACTATTAAAAGTTTTGAGAAGGGTTTATCAAGATGTAAAACTGCTGAGGATGCTGTTGAGCTATTATCTATATATCAGACTAACCTCTTGTCTGTTGAAAAATCAGTACTTGCTATTTTTAAAGACTTTTCAATGCTAAACCCTGATGATAATCTTCAAAACTGCCTCCAGATGATTAAAAATAATTGTTTAACAAGGCTAAAACTTGAAGAGTTTGAGGTTTTGGATGATGTAGATGCCCTCACAAGAAGATTATCTCCTCAAACAGCTTTAAAAATAAGAACAAAAACAACAAAATGCCGTCAGATAATCATAAGCAACAACAAACATGATACTTTCAAACGAAAAACTTTTTTAAATTCACTTGAAGAAATAATCCCCAAAGAAAATGAGCGAGAGATTTTTAATGACATAAAAAACAAGGCTCTATTTCTTCCAACCTCTGAAAGCAGCCGTAATGCGTTTATAGTTAAATATTCTAAAAGAAACCAGATAGAAATTACCCGCCGTTTATTCATAGCATCTACAGGTTCTATTGAGCATGTAACTCCGGCCTCAAATGGGGGACTTAATACAATAGGAAACTTTCTTCTAACATCTGCAAGCGGCAATCGTTATCGTGAAAATATGCCTTTATGCGAATACATAAAAAGGCATCCTAAAATACCTAAGTATATGCAAATTTACATAGATGACATCATTCGAGAAATACATAACGGTAATATGCCTGGCAATGAAACTTATCCATACAAAATTAAGAAAAAATTATTTGAGGAGTCGCACGGCAGAATTATGATAAGCCTATCCGGATATGAATATTCAGAAGAGGAAGCAGCTCTCGCTGTTGAAGCATATGAAAAACGATGGGAAACTTAACACTCTGCATCAATACCTCCTAAATCTGTTACATAAGCTCCTATAAAATTATCAAAAGACATGTCTAGATGATATATATTATTCTGTGTTAACCAATCATTAAATGATATACCACCCTTCTTAACAGGAGTTTCTTTTGTTATATACTCAACAATTGTCCAACCGCCTTTGTAACCATCAAAATCCTTTATTTCATCAACATCAAATACTTCAGTATATTCTTTTGTTTTATCTTCAACTTTTACGCATATTGGATTTGCGAGAAATAATGCCGGAATGTTGTTTATATTTTCTGATTGTACATCCTGATACACAGCAAGTTCTCCCCAGATACTCAAACTATTAATATCTTCCGGATTAATATATGTTTTCATTGCAACAGGAGAATTTTTATCGTCTTTTAGTTTAAACACAATGCTGTTACAACCTTTTCCTAAGTATTCTAAATCTATTTTTTTATTATCAATCAGGAGTTGATTACTCTCGTTTTTTAAATTTTTATATTCATCACGAATTAAATATGATAGAGTATCCAGTGCTTTAGTAATAGAGTCAATATTCATCCCCTCAAACAATGACGGGACTTTGTGTTTGATAATTGTTTCTTTTCCAGAAGCATCAAGCTTTTTTACAATTGCTGCCAGCTTGTATGGAGCATCATTTTTCTTATCTGCAAAAAGTTTTGAACTGTAATTCTCAAACCTTTTATCAAGCATATATGTGTTAATCTTATCTTTTATAAATTGTTTTTTATCTTTTGCCAGTAAATCTACATAATAAATCCCGCTGATAAAATCATTCTTTTCATATTCGATTAACTTTTTATTAATCTTGCTTATCTCAATATTACTTGAAAAACTCGGATACATAGTTTTGCTGTATGTATAAGGGGATATGTTCATACTTTTCCTAAAACCTGAAAATATAAAATTTTGCTACTTTGGTTTGAAAAATACAAGAAATTTTCCTTTTACGCCATAATTAATTAAATAATATATCCCATATTTTTCTTACTAAAGGTTTATTATATGTAAAAATCACATCTTGTTTTTCAAATTTTTCTACCAAATCAACAGCTTTCTCTACCAACGGCATAGTTGAATATCTGGCATACTGTGCCATAGCAGCCTCATAGCTTGGCAATTTAATATCAAATTTACAATATTGTCCCGTTTCACAAGTTTCAGAATGACCGTCATAAATAGCTTTCATTGATAAATTTCTATCATGTGGTACATTACAAAGTCTTGATTCTTCTACAAGTATTGCGTCGGCAGTCTTTTTTGAGGCAATTCTCAAACCTTTTGATGTAATCTCCAAATCCCACTTTCTACACCTTGACATAGCTCTTTCAGCCCGCCTCAAAACACCTTTATCTCTTGATGTAAGATATTCCGCCACATATTTCTGACACCCCGGGCGATAAGTAATCGCCTGAAAATTTGTACTATTTGCCGAATTTATTTTCATACACACACGCTCCTTTAAAATAAAAAGCCCTATTAGGGCTTTTTAGAAATGGGCAGGGGTGGATTCGAACCACCGTACACTCTCGTGAACAGATTTACAGTCTGTCGCCTTTAGCCACTCGGCCACCTACCCTTATTTAATTTTTAAACTGCCTTTGACGAGATTTGAACTCGTGGCCTCTCCCTTACCAAGGGAGTGCGCTACCCCTGCGCCACAAAGGCTTAAACCACAAGGGCTTTGCGAGAACAGTCTCACCCAGCTTGGAGCTTCTTACCAATCCATTCTCTCCACCCCGGGAAAAAAGCCGGTAATAGGAATCGAACCTACAACCTACGGTTTACAAAACCGTTGCTCTACCGTTGAGCTATACCGGCGTCAAGTTCTATGATATTAGAAACAAATTTTATTGTCAACAAAAATTTTTGACTTTTTTCCCCGAAACATTATAAACATATTAAACTACATTAAACGGATGATTTTATAAATATTTACTAAAGCAAATATACTAATTATCCGATAAAACTAGGTAGTAGATGAGGTATAACTATGCAAATCAATGGCGGTGTCAGATTTTGTGAACAAGGCATGAAAGCTTCTATAAGAGCTATGCATGTTCAAAGCGAAATTCTCGGAATGATTAACGATAATGTAGCTGGTTTTGACAAAGTAGGTTTCCAGCGCAGAGAACCCGTTGTTTCTTCTTTCACAGAATATATAGGTGTACACGGACTATCAACAACTGTCGATGATCAGGTCGGGCGTATAATGGTTTCTAAAAATCCGCTTGATATATCTATGGCTAACAAAGGATATTTTCAAGTCCAAACCCCTGAAGGTGTTAAGTTAACCCGTGACGGCAGATTTAAACTTGATAAAGCCGGTAATTTATTAAACCTTGAAGACTGTCCGGTTCTTTCTGATGCCGGTATGCCTATCAAACTCCCTGTTGTTCCTGATAATCCGGCACAGGTTATTGTAAATTCAAAAGGTAAAGTCAGCGTATATGCAAAAGATTCTAATCAACTTGTTGACGCAGGGTTTCTCGGCATTGTAGATGCAAATGGAATGGCTGTACTAAATCCTGATGTTAAACAGGGTTACAACGAGTACTCAAATGTAACGCTTCAAAATGAATTTCTTGCAGTTAAACCGGTTGTAAGAAACTTTGAAGCAAACAGACAAATATTTCTTATTGAAAGTACTAACTTACAAAAAGTCATAAGCCAGTTAAGCAGTACATCTTAGGAGGTTTTAAATTATGTATAACATGCAGGCGGTAGTCAGAAAAAGTATTAATAACGCAACAATGCAGTTTGAAAAACTAGGTTATGTAGCCAATAACCTTGCAAACTACAACACTGCTGCATATAAAACCAATCGTTTTGAACAAATTTTGAGAGAAGATGGATACGTTGACGGTGCTATCAGAACAAATGCACTGCAGGGTTCTATTCGAATCAGTAAAAATCCTTACGATGTCGCAATTGACGGGGAAGGTTATATTCCTGTTGTTTCAGCAGACGGAGAAATACAATACACCCGTGATGGTGCTTTCAAAAGAGGTGAAAACGGATATCTTATGACGGTTGATGATTGGATGGTGGGAGATGGAATAAGAATACCAGCCAATTCATATAAATTTGAAATAAAACCAAACGGCGATGTTATGAATTATGACAACGCAGGCTCTCTGCCCGAAAAAATCGGCACAATTCCTATTGTTCAATTCGACTGTCCGGAAGCTTTAGAGCAGGGACATAATAATAAAATGGTTTATAATGACGAGTCCGGTGCTCCGAAAATAATTAAAGGTACAGAGAATATAAAGCAATACGCAACAGAGATTTCGAATACAAACATCTATGATGAACTCAATGATTTAATGAGATTGAATACATCAATGATTGCAAGTATGAACCTTATGAAAGTTGCAGACGATATGTACAACAAAGCAATCAATATTAGAGAATAGTGCTACGCACGTAGAAAATAGTCGGGTGACAAAAGCAACAAAACTCCAAGGAGATTAAAAAATGACATTCACAAGTTTAGATTCAATGGGAAAAACCAATTTAATGCTTGATTTGATTTCTCAAAGACAGCGAGCTCTGGGTTCTAATGTCGCAAACGTAGATACTCCTGGTTATGTTCGTCGTGACATTGATTTTTCTTCATATCTAGGTACTATGAACAGCCCTCTTGAAACAAAACTTTCTACAGAGCTAGGCCCATCCGGAATACTTGAAGATAGACAGAAACAGGAAATTGATATAGCAGAAGAACTTACCGAAATGCAGAAAAACGCTTTACTATACACTATGGCAACGAGAAGAATGTCAAATATAATAACAGAAATGAAAACTGTTATTAACGTAGGCAAATAGGAGTACCAAACTATCCGGTCAATTGTAACGCAAGAAAGGAAATAACAATGAGTATAATGGAATCAATGAACATCGGTTCAAATGCCTTAAAAGCACACGGTTTAAGGTTAGATATCCATGCCAAAAACATTGCAAACGTCGATACACCGAATTATGTAAGACGTATTCCTGTTTTAAATGCTTCAGAGGATATTTCTTTCCATGGCCTTATGAATACAATGAAAAACGATGTATTCGGAGTTGGTACACTTCCATACCTTCAAGGCGGTGTTGTATTTAATGGCTGCGTAGAAGACCCTACTGTAGGTGAAAGAATTTATTCACCGGGGCATCCTGATGCTGATGCAAACGGATATATTAGAGCCTCTAATGTTAATGCTATGGTTGATATGGCTGATGCTATTATGGCACAGAGAGCTTATGAAGCTAACCTTGCACTGGTTAATATTTCTAAATCAATGGCGGCAAAAGCTGTTGAAATCGGACGTTAAGGCGGGGAAAATAAATTCAGCAGAAAGCAGTACGTCTGTGTTATAATTATAAAAAACACGGAGTTTATTATGTTTGAAGATTTTAATGAAGTTGTCTGCTTAGGTATGGGCGGCTCTTATTCTGAAATAGCAAAAGATAAGCTATTCAAAGCCCATGACTTATACTTGTACCAGCGTTCGCTTAATTCTATAAAAGAATGTATTGATTATGTGGACGAGAATTGCAATGCGATTGCTGTTTTGCCTGTAGAAACTACTTATAAAGGAATTATACGCGAAACAATAGACAACCTTATTCAGACAAAAAACCAGAATATACAAATTTTAGCTGAAACAATTGTTCCTGTTAATGATTGTATTTTGTCTAAAACTACTGAATTTTACAGCATTACAGGGTTGATTGCAAATCCTAATGCTCTTGCAAAAAGTAAAATTTTTGTTAGAGATGAGATGCCAAGACAATTGAATATTGTTGTGGCAGAGAGTATGGATGATGCTGCAAGACTTCTTAACGGCTACAACCTGACATACTCTATCATTGGAACTCATAAAACTGCTGAACTTTATAATTTAAATGTCTTAAAAGAACATATTGAAGACGATAAGGATAACAAACGCAGATTTATAGTAATTGGTGATGCTTCAACTCTGCCTACAGGAAAAGATAAAACTAGTATTGTATTATTTCTAAATGATAGACAGGGCGCGCTTTTAGATATTGTTCAAGTCTTTGTAAAATACAATATCAATATTACCCAGATTAATTCTAAAATGATGAATAATAATGCTGAGGAACAGGCTGTATTTATTGATTTTGACGGCCACAAGGATGATGAAGTAATAAAACTTCTTATCTCTGATTTAGAGCCGCAAGCTGAAGGAGTAAGAATTATAGGCTCATATGCTAAGTTTTAATTACAGCAGCTGCAAAGCTATAGCTGGTGTTTGATTAGCTGTAGCAAGAAGCGTTGCACTTGCCTGCTGGAGAATTTGATTTCTAATATATGCACTTGATTCTTCAGCAATATCTGCATCACGAATTGTCGATTGAGTTGAGGTTAAATTTTCAATATTTACACCGATTGCTTCAAATGCAGACTCAAGACGATTATATGCGGCGCCAAATTCTGTCTGGCGAGTATTTATTTTAGCAAGTAAATTATCAATATTAGTTAAAGCATTTCTTGCAGAGTTGGCATCAGAAGCGTTAACCTTTAAATCCAGAGTAAATTCTAAGTCTAAAGCAAATCTAGAGCTGCTGTCAGAATAAATCCCAACTTGAAAACTTATTATATTCGGTATAACTGGTTCTGGAAGAGTTCCCCCGTCTGTTAAGCCGCTTGTGTCTTTATTATTAGGATTGTAACCAACTGCTGCCATACCGGGGTTGTAAGAACTATAATAATGACAATTCGTAAATGAAACATCAATATTCCCGAGACTTAAAACTCCTGTGAAAGCTCCCTGCTTTGCAGGATTACCAGAATTTACCAGACTTGTTGTATAACAGCTTGAAAGAGTGCCGCCGTTCAAACTTCCCACAAAACCGCCTGCTGTATCCCGTACTGCTGACACATTTCCAGTCGAATAACAATTTCTTATACTTCCCTGAGAAAATGCTCCTGCCAACCCTCCAACTCTTTGATTGCCGGTAACATCAACCGTTGAATAAGAATCTATAATACCACTGTTTGCATTGCCTACAAGCCCGCCTACATTAAAGCTTGAAGAAGTCACACTACCATTAATAATATAACAGCTATGAATCCCGCCGCTATCCAAAGTCCCGATAAGTCCTCCCGTCTCAAGACCACCACTTATGCTAACGCCATCAACATAGCAATTTTTGAAATCTGAGTTATCTGTATATCCTGCCAAAGCTCCAGTACCAGTATTACCCTTTACTTCTACATTCTCCAGACCTACATTACTTATTTTTGCATGACTCACTCTTCCAAACAGTCCTTGATAGTCTAATCCTGACTGATTAACAGTAAGATTTTTTATTACATACCCATTGCCATTAAATTCTCCGCTAAAATGGTCAGAGGATGTACCTACTGCAGTCCAAGAATATCCGGCTAAATCAATATCATTCATCAAAATGTATTTACCGCTAACATTATTTTCCATTGCCTGTAATTCATCAGCCGTTTTTATAACCGTATACCCCTGAGCAATTGCTTCTTGTTCTGTCAAAGGTTTTATTTCTTCCAAAAACTTTCCATTCAATCCTTCTGTGCCCTGAAATAATTTTATACCATTATATTCACTATTTTCAATTATTCTTGAACACTCTTCAAGTCTTGCATTAATCTCCGCCTGTATAGCTTTCAAAGAGTCTTCTCCATAAGTCCCATTTGCAGCCTGTTCTGCCAAATCACGCATTCTTGAAAGGTGGCTAGAAATTAAATCCAGATTATCCATTGCACTTGTCATCATATCCAGTCCCATAGAAGCATTATCCTGAGCTACGTAATACGATGATAATTTACTTGAAAGCTTTGTGTTTATTGAATAGTTCGCAGCATTGTCTTTCGCATGATTTATCTTAAAACCCGTTGTCATGCGCTCTATTGCCATATTCAGCCCATTAGTAGATGTTTTTAGACTGGATTGTACTATTAAACTTGATAAATTTGTGTTAATTTTCATTTTAACATCTCGCTTAAAAAGCCCTGTAAATTAGGATATTTTGCCCTCCTTTGCAGCTGTAAGGGTTTCAGTACCATTAAATTAAGCATATATTATTGAAACTTTTCATTCTTTACAACATATCCTTATATATATTATATTCCACATTTGTATATTTTTTAACAGCTGATTTTACAAATATTTACAAAATTTGTTGCTCAAACAACATGTTGCTTATGCAACATTAGTATGGTACGATTTTTTATAAAAAAGGAAATAAATTATGACAGAAAATATAGAAGAGCAGAATAGAAATCCGTGGCTTGCCTGTATGCCTACAATGGCAGCTGCGTTTATGTTTGTATTGGATGAAACAATTGCAAACGTAGCATTACCGCATATGGCCGGCAGTTTTTCGGTTAGCCGGGAAGAGTCAATGTGGATATTAACGTTTTACCTTATTGCCAGCGGCATTGTTATTCCGATGGTAGGCTGGTTCAGCAAAGTTCTTGGAAGAAAGAACTTTTTTATGCTAAGTATTATTCTATTTACTGTAGCCTCAGGTTTATGCGGAATATCCGAAAATCTTGAAACAATGATTTTTGCCCGAATCCTTCAAGGTATAGGCGGAGGCGGCCTTCTTCCTATTTCCCAGGCCATTTTGCTTGAAAACTTCAAACCTCAGGATAGAGGCAAAGCAATGGCAATGTTTGGTCTGGTTATAGTAATGGCACCGATTATAGGGCCGGTACTGGGTGGCTGGATTACAGAAAACTGGTCTTGGCCGTTTATCTATTTCATCAACATTCCAATAGGTATTCTAACTGTTTTCCTCGCAAAATCATTAATTTACGACCCGCCATATGCACAGAAGCAAAAAGGTGTTAAAACCGATGCATTCGGCTTCTTTATGCTTTCTATCTGGCTTTTGACTTTGCAAATTGTATTAGATAAAGGGAATAATGCTGACTGGTTTAATGCTCCATGGATATGCTGGTTGTCAGCACTTTCTTGTTTAACCGGTATTGCATTTCTCGTATCACAAATTAGAAACAAAGATTCTCTTGTTGACTTAAGTGTCTTCAAAGATAAAAATTTCTTAATCGGAACACTTGTGCAGATAGTTATGCAGGCCGTGCTTCTTGCCTCTCTTGCAATTTTACCGCAATTCCTGCAATCGCTAATGGGTTATGATGCATACAAGAGCGGGCTTTCCATGATGCCTAGAGGTTTAGGTGCTTTACTGGCTATGGTGCTTTGTGCAACTTTAGCTAATCTTATAGACAACAGGGTTCTTGTTATGATTGGCCTTGGCTGCATTGCAACAGGAAGTTGGATGCTTGGAGGCTTAAATCTTCAAATATCCACAATGAACATCGGGTTTCCAAACTTCTTGTTCGGAGTTGGGCTGGGGCTGGCAATGATTCCTATTATTACACTTTCTGTTGCAACAATTAGAAATGATCAGATGACTAATGCCAGCGGACTTCAAAACCTGCTTAAAAATATAGGCGGTGCATTCGGAACATCTATTGTAGCAACACTGCTTTCAAGGGGTGCTCAAAAACACCAGTTTATGCTTATACAGCACCTTACTGATACAGCACAAACTTACACAGAAAGAGTTCAGGCATACGGAAGTATGTTTATGACTACTGTTGATCCGCATACTGCTGCTTATATGGGACAACATACTGCTTACAATCTTCTTATGCAGCAGGCAAACCTATCTGCATTTATCGATGCTTTCAGAATTTTTGCTGTTGCAGGGGTAGTAATTATTCCGTTAATTCTGCTCTTGAAAAATATTAAGACTGAGGCATAGCAAAAAGGCGGCGGTGGCTTTACCACC
>UNSK01000007.1 GCA_900552525.1 Candidatus Gastranaerophilales bacterium
ATAAGTATAACTATAATTATTTTGCAGGGTAACTTTCATATACTAGTAAAAACCGGTGAAAAAATTTATTGCCATGCCGGAAACAATACTTATCAAAAGAAGTATAAAAATAATTCTTAAGGTATCTTTAAAATCATTATTTTTAAGCAGAACCAGAAGCCCCAGCCCTGAATTTGCAAGCAGACCGCTTATAACAGCCCCAAATGAAATAGTTCCTTTTATAAGCATCATTGTTAATCCGATTGATATAGCACAATTAGGAATAAGTCCTACTAACGCAGCTGCAGCAGGCTGTATAAATTTTCCGCCGTTTATTAATCGCGTTATTTCAACATTAGAAAGGCAATAGTTTAAAATTAAGGTTATAACTAATATAACCCCCCAAATATTTATTGTATGCAAAATCGGGTGTATAATGAGCTCGCGCTTGCTTCCGTGTTCAATATCATGATGACAGCAGCCGACTTCTGTTTGATTTACAGCACTATCTGCAACAGTTTGAATTCTGTTACCCAAAACAAAGTCTATAAAATATCCCATCAAAACTGCAATAAACAGCTTTATCCAGACAATTGGGATTATCATATATGCTTTGGAAGGCGTTGCAAGCAATATCGGTATAGTTTCATCAGAAGTCGAAAGATAAACCGCAATGAGCGTTCCGATTGAAATAATACGCTTTACATAGAGGCTGCTTGCGATTACCGAAAACCCGCACTGTGGAAATATCGCAGCTAAAGCCCCGACAAGAACAGCACCTCTGCCGGTCTTCTTTAGGGCCGAGTTAATTTTATCCGCATAATAAAATTCCAAAATCTCTATCAACAGAAAAACAAAAAACAAAAAAGGTATTAAATGTATACTGTCGCATATTGCATCAAGAGCCCAGTCTGCAAGCGGAAGCTTTTCAATGAAATTATCCACCGGTGCAAATATAAATTCATTCAGGCTATTTATTTTTGTTAAGATCTGTATTAACATAATGTAATTAAACAACTAATTTATTTCTCAGTCAATCAGGGAGAATTAATTTATGAATACTATCAATATTGATAAAGAAAAATGTATACACTGCGGTCTTTGCATAAGTGACTGCGTTTCGAAATGTATAAGTTTTGACGATGAAAAATTTCCAAAGATGGACGATGAAAGCCGCTGCCTTCAATGCCAGCACTGTCTTGCAATCTGCCCGACCGGAGCACTTTCGTTTAACGGCAGGAATCCTGAAAACAGCGAGTCTGTAAACTATGACGACCTTTTAACACTTATTAAATCAAGAAGAAGTGTAAGACAATATAAAGACGAAGAAATTCCGGAAGATACAATGAATAAGCTGAAAGAAATGCTTCCATATATTCCGACAGGATGTAACTCACACGCTCTTCATTTTTCTATTGTTGAAAAAAAATCAGCAATGGACGAACTTCGCAAAAAAGTTAATGATAAAGTTATAAAAATTTTAACAAGTCAGGCGTTTTCTCCGCTTGTTAACAAATTTGAACGTTACAAAAACGCTTTTTTGGCAGGCGAAGATGTAATTTTTCGCGGAGCACCTCATATGGTTGTAGTTTCCAGTCCGATTAATGCTCCTTGTGCCTCTGTCGACCCGATTATTGCACTAAGTTATATAGAGCTTTATGCTCAGCATCTCGGAGTTGGAACCTGCTGGTGCGGATATGCAGAACTTTGTATTAAACTGATGCCGGAAATCTGCGAAATGCTTGAAATCCCTGCCGGCTATACACCTGTTTATGTAATGCTTCTTGGAATTCCTAAGGTCGAATACAAAAGAACAATACAGCCGGAACCTTACGAAATTTCTTCTATAAAAGAGTTTCACAAAAAAGACTCCTGTTTCTTTTGTAAAGCAAAAAGATTAATAACAAATTTTTTAAGGTAAAAAGTTATTATTCAATAAATTCGCCATTTAAGACTCTTAGTCTTATAAGAATTTTATCAATATTATTTTCTATATCTTGGATTATTGGAGAGATTTCATAAATCCCATCACTGTACTCATATGCCTTACAATATCTATTAAGCATCATTGCCTTTTTATAAGTAGTTTCTGCCATCATAATAATCTTTTCAAGATTTATATCATTCTCTTTATTCATTTATTACTCCGAGCATTACACATGTGTAATGGATTATTCTTATACTACACGTAACATTACATATATGCAACAGAAAACTTATGACAATTCTATTAAGTTTGGAAAACGTGTAAAAGAGCTTAGACTTAAAAGCTGTAAATCGTTGAATAATTTTGTCATGACAAGAGGCGGCTTATCAACTGCAACCTGGAGCAGAATCGAAAACGGTGTAAACGACATCAAATTATCAACCATTATCAAAGTTGCTGCCCTTTTAAATATTTCTGTTGGACAATTAATGAAAGACATAGATTTTGATTATTCCATTGATGAATAAAACTGTTTATTCATCTTATCGATTGTTTTTCTGTAATCTTTATCAACCTGTATTGCGCGTGCTCCGGCAATCGCATCAAGAAAAACTTTGTTATCAATCTTTTTGGAAGTTTCAATCCTTGCAGGTACAACAAGTCCTGTATTTAGAAAATATTCGCTGCTTTTCGGCGAAGATAGATAGTTAACAAACTTTTGCGCCTGCTCTTTATGCTTAGAATCAGCAGAAATAGCCCAGCCCGAAGCATCGAGCGGAACAATTCCGGGAAAAGTTATCACATCCCAGTCGAAATCTGCCTTTTCACTAATTTTTGGATACATCCACCTGCCGGATAAATAAAGTCCAATTTTTCCATCTAAAAACATCTGAGCCTGAGTTAAGCTTCCAATATCCGCCGGAGTTGGAGCAAAACGGCCCTCAAGATTTGTATAAAACTGCAAAGATTTATCAGGATTATAAATATCTTCACCCATTGTCATTACATAAGGAAACATATAATAAACATTACGCTCATAACTCACACCATACTCCGGTGCGGATTTCAAAACCTGCATGAACTCATCTAAATTTACAGGAGTTGTACTGATTAAATCACGGTTCCTATAAAATACAAGCGTAGAAACATCTCTCGGTATTGCAAGGAGTCTGCCATTGTAACTCAATGCTCTTAAGCTCTCCGGATAATAGCTGTTTTTCGCTGCAAAATTTGATAAATCTTCAAGTCTGGATGCGTATACAGGCAGGTACAAATTATTAATAAATATTACATCAGGCGCCTGAGATGAAGCAAATAACAGGTGAATTTTCTGAAAATAATTCTGCGGAATGTGAAGAAAATTTACTTTTATATCAGGATTTTCATGCTCGAAATCCGAAATTATTTTATTAATAATCCGTACTTCTGTAACAGACCCCCACGAAGAAAATGTTATTTCTTCCTTTGTATTCTTTTCACAGGCGCATAAAATAAATGGAATTAAAAGCAGGATTAGCAGTTTTTTTAGCATAAATCCATTACAAACTCCATATCATCCTTTTTAACATTCATAATAAACTTATGTATGCCTATTCTTACAATATAGCGCAGAGTGCCATCGTCCAGCTTTTCACTAACTCTTGACTGGAGTTTTTCAACATTGAGTTTCTCATAATGTTTAATCTTAAATACTCTATCGCCTACAAACCCGATAATACAGTATCCCTGCTCATTTTTAGCAAGATAGCAGCCCATTTTATCTGTAAAATAAGATACGTTCAATATTGAGAACCTTTCGCCGTCAAGTATACAAAATTCAGGTGCATTAATCGGCTTTTCTTTCTTAATTTCCGGTTTCTCTGCGGGTTTTACTTCAGGTTTTGGAGCAGCCTCTTTTGATTTCTTTTTCTCTTCCATATCTTTTATCATTTCAAGAAGTTTGGCTGCATCTGAAGGTTCTTCAAGAACAGCATCATCTTCAGATATTCCTTCTAAGTCTTTATCCAAATCAACGTAATTATTATTATCATACAATGCTTCAAAATCATCATTGTCGTTTTCTTCTGCAAGCGGTATTTCCTCTTCCTGATTAATTATCTCAAAATTATCTCCGAGCTGATTAAACTCTTCCTGCATATCAGACACAGAAGGTGCATTACTGTCATCAAAATCATTAAGCACTTCAAATTCACGTGTCCCGTCATCAAACGGCTTAAATGTTACGTTAGTTATATTCCTCAACAGAGCCTCTTCATCAACTTCTTCCGGTTCGGGTTCTGGTGTTTCATATTTTTCAGGATTTTTTAGCACATCTGTCAAATCAGGCAGCTCGCCTGAAATAGACATTTTCTGAACCTCATAGCTTGTGTCTACAAGCTCAATTTCATCAGAAGGTCTTGCTTTATAGGCTTCATCATTATCAATTTCTTTTGACAAATCCGGCAGTGCATCATTTAATTTTAATGTACTTACATCATACCCTTCACTGAAATAGACAACCTGAGGTTTAACCTCTGATTCAATCCTGCGTCCTCCTTGTTTTTTCAATGCTTCAGAAAGATCAGGAAGCATATCTTTTACATTCAGCGTTAAAAGTTCAGAAGTTTTATGAGGTTTGGATTTTTGTTTTGCAATCTCATCCTGCATTTCTCTCATTCTGTCAGGGTCTGTACGCAAATCAGTAATAAAACTATTATCAATCTCTACATTAATCAATTTATTAAGAGCATCAACATCATCTTTTGTAAAAGATACATTTTGCTGTACAGCATATACAGTTACAAATTTCTCCAGAAGTTCAAGCGGCGACGGTTTTTTATCTTTTTCTGACGATTCAAGGAATTCTGATGCATTCCTCATTGCATCATCGCTAATCTCAGAATTAATAAGTGTTTCTATTCTTTCTACATCATCTTTGGAAAATTCCAAATTTTTATCGTTAATGCATTTGTCATAAAGTTCTTCATTAAAGCTTTCTTTTTCATCTTCCTCTTCCGATGCTTCATCATCAAAATTGTAAGCACTTAAAAACTCTTCCAGAGCAGTATTTTCCTCTTCCTCATTTTCCGGTTCCGCAGCCTGTTCTACAACTTTATTCTGTTCCTGAAGCAATTCATCCAAATCAACAACAGTAGTTTCTACTTCCGGTTCCATTTCAGGTTCATCTTTCACTGCAGAAGCTGCTTGAGGAGGAGGGGTTACAGGCATCTTAACCGGATTTGAATATTTTCGGTCTAAATTCTTTATTGCAGTATTAATCTTTTCAGGCTTTTTCTTCTTTTCTGTTTTCGGTTCATCAGACAAATCAAGTTTTGTTTGCTCACCTGTAATATCGGCAATTTTATCTTTCGCTTTTAGGAAAAGATATACAGAAGCAACTATTACAAGTGCAATACCGAGAAGCCAGTTCATAACCTCTTTTGTCCTGTCAGTTTTTTCCTCTTCCTGATTTATCTCTACAGGCTTTTCGACAGCAGGGGCTGCCGGTTTTGACGGCTGGAATTGTTTAACGCTTTTGTTAATATCTACAGCAGAAGTTTGGTCAACACCGCTTCCGGAATGTATTGTATTCACCGGTTCTCTGCGTACTGGCTCCGGTTTCGGCTCGGGTGTTTTTACCGGCGGAGCAGGTTCAGTTACTAAAGCAGTTTCAAGCTGACCCTGTGAATCAGCTGGTAAATATAAAGAAGTTTTTGTAAACAGAGGTATATTTTCAGTTAATTTTACAGTAATTCGTGTTCCGCCGGTTTTAGATTTCGTATAAGGAAGAGTCTTAATATCAACACTTTCGACATTATCGCCAAGTTCATAGTCTGAATTTACCTGACTGTCAGTTTCCGGCAGGGTTACAACATACGTAACGGCATCTTTTTTTATAATATTTATATTATTGTCATATCTCTGTTTTGTAAGCAGTGTCATTTTGACAGACTTATCCGAGCCTTCATCAAATTTAAGCGACATAAGGCTGTTTTTATAATTCTCTGCGCCAAAAGCTCCAACTACCGTAATCACTGAAGCCAGAACTAAAGCCACCGTTCTCTTCTTATACTGCTTCATATCTAGTATTCTATCATAATATACTAAAACTACCTATACACCATTTAAATTACATATCTGTAATTATAATTTTTTTGTCCGAAGTTATCCTGTCAACATTCAAAACCGTATATAATGTTTCATTGTAGATAAACTCGTTTGAAAAATAACTCTCGCTCTGTTCCCCGATATTATCTTCCTGAAACTCAAACAGCTCGTTAATCCTATCAATTAGCAGAGCCAGTTTAAGCTCATTGCATTTTACAATAATAACCGGATTTTTGTCTTTATTATAATTTGTATTTAAACTCAGAAATTTTTTCAAATTTAATACAGTAATATAATCGCCTCTAAGATTCATAATTCCTTCAATAAAGTCAGGAGTACCCGGAACATGAGTTATTGAAGTATCTTTCAAAACTTCCTTTACATAGCTTAATTCTATGCAATAGGAATCGTTATCAAGGTTAAAAGAGATGTACTTATTTTTTGCATGCAATTCTCCTGATGCAAGCTTCAAACTTGATTTGCTCGCAATATCAAGAGTGCGTTTGGTCATTATGCTTTTTGATTCATCATCCTGAGGAAACAGCGATAAAATATCTACTTCACGTCCTGCATCATGCTGTTTCAAAAGATTTTCTATGGCATAAATATTTATAATAAATATTGTTTCCTGATTAAATTTATAAAGTGATTCAATCACCATTTTGTTGTCAACAAAAGGTATAGCATCAACCTGAGCAGCGTCAAAAGGAAGTATTCCCAGAACTTTATCAGTCACAATACCGAATATAACTTCGTCCGTCTTAATAATCAGAAGTTCATTGTGAATACTGTATGGCGGAACTTCAATATTCAAAAAGAAACGTATATCTATAACATTGATAACAAAATTGTTATACTTAAGAAGTCCAATAATATTATTAGGCAGTTTCTGCGGATAATCAAGAGCAGGCAGTTTCATAATTTCAAGTACATTATCCGAATTAACCGCGTACTTGTTTTCGCCTATTCTAAAATAAAGATGAGTATTTTTTTTCTGCTCTAAATAATTATTGCTGCTCATGTAATACAACCCTGTTTCTTCCGCTTTCTTTTGCCTGATATAATGCTTCATCAGCAGATTTCAGGATTTCAGCAGGAGAGTTAAATTCCTGATAATTCATCGTAAGTCCCATGCTTACAGTAACTTTAGCCTTAACACCATTATATTCAAAGTCGTACTCTTCAACCATTCTTCTAAGCCGCTGTACAGGAATTATTGCCCCTTCGATATTGGTTTCCGGCATAATCATAACCATTTCTTCTCCGCCGTATCTATAGAGAAGATCCGTTTTTCTAAACGCTGATTTCATCAAGTCTGCAACAGTTTTAAGCACATAATCTCCATACTGGTGGCCGTATGTATCATTAACCTTTTTGAAGAAGTCAATGTCAAGAATAGCAAGACTGAAATCAGAAGGGTGGCGTTTTGAACGATTATGCTCCTGTTCCAAACTGAGTTCAAACTGCCTTCTGTTATAAAGTCCGGTGAGGCCGTCAAGAACTGACATGAACTCTTTTTCTGTATACTGATATTTCATTTTGAATATAGCAAGAAGTTCGCTAATCATAATATCGAAATACCTGAATGATGCATAATCCATATCCTGACGGGTATAGAAACAGATGCCACCAATTAATTTTTTGTCAAAAACCAGCGGGATGATGATTTTAGAGGTCAGGTCAGTGAATTTATAATCAAGTTCCTTGCCCAGAAGCATTCTTACTACTTCGAACTTAGAATTCTGCATAGTTCTGTGCTCTTCCATCTTTCTGAAAAAGTCATACTGTATATCAGAAAGCAGACTTTTGGGAAGGTTTTTACCAAGCGTATCAAGGTATAAAATATTTTCTGCAAAGTCGTCAGGAGATGCAAAAAATACGCCTGCAACACTGTATTCAACAAAAGAGCTCACGAGGTTGAAAAGTTTTTCTACGAGCACTCTTTCATAATTCATAAAGTCGCTCAGATTACGAAACTCATTAGCAAAAACAGACTTAAGCAATAAGTCGTTCAAAATTACATTCAGCCTTGCCTGAGCAGAATCAGGAGAAGACTTTGAAGTCAAGGCAGCTTTATACTCATCACTTAAAGGATAACGCCTGAGCGTTGCCTTAATGTTTCTTACAAGCTCATTCATGTCTATTGATTTAGACAAAAATAGCTGTGCACCGGCTTTTTTACCCCAGAAACTGTCAATTTTTTTGTCAAGAACAGTAAGAAGAATTACCGGAATTTTCTTGATTTCATCAACATTTTTTATCATTCTGCAAAGCTGATAACCGTCAATTACAGGCATCATGATGTCAGACACAACAATGTCCGGCACATATTCAAAAATCTTCTTGTAACCTTCACCGCCGTTTGTAGCAGTTTCTACCTCAAACCCGTTTGCTACAAGCCCATCTCTCAGAAACTTCAGCTGGGTATCACTATCTTCTACCAATAAAATCTTTGCAGCCATATATTCATATATTCCAATTTTGTCTATTTTAGTATAAAATAATTATATAATAAATTGCCCAAAAAAACTATAGGAGAGAAGAAGTCGTGAATGAATTTAATTTCGGATTGAAACAAAAGTTTAATATCAAATGTTTATTAGACTTAATCGTATTTATAATAGCCTGCATATTGTTTGTGCTTTTTGCTAAACTTAATCATGCAGCGCCGTATGACACACTTGTTTTTTTGATAATAGTTATATTACTTAATTTTTCAGTCCACTTTGTAACCAAGCAATGGATATCCAAATCTATCCGTCAGGCAATGACAGTTCAATCAAACTCGCTTGCAGAAACAACATCCGAGTTTATGGAAACCGTTAACACCCAGAAACGTATGTTTGAAGACCTTGCCGGCAATACAAAGACTATATCTTCATTAATCGAAAAACTTAAAGGGCTTTCTGAAGATTACTACACAACCACAAAAAATGCTGAAAAGCAGGTTAATCAATCTATTAATTTTTCACAAAAAGAACACGAGTCAATCTCTTCTAATGCAGATAAAATGCTTGTCCTAAGACAAAAAATACAAATGATTGCAGAGCTTATCCTTGAACTTTCCGAACACTCACAGCAAATTGGCAGCACGATAAGCGTAGTTGATGATATCGCAGAACAAACAAACATGCTTGCGCTTAACGCAGCAGTAGAAGCTGCAAGAGCCGGCGAACACGGTAAAGGTTTTGCGGTTGTTGCCGGTGAAATCAGAAAACTTGCAGACGAATCAAAACAGGCTATCACAAAGATTTCTTCTCTTACAAATAACATTCAGTGCACAACTAACTCAACCGTAATGGCAACAGAAGAAGGTTCGAAAGAAATTGAGTCTGTGGTTAAAGATATCAACATCGTTTCCTCAAATTCAGAAACACTGTTAACACTGATTAAGGAAATCCTTGACTCACTCGAAATGCTTAACCAGAATGCTAAAAAACAGAGCGATATTCTTGAACGTCTGAATGCTATAGATGAAGCAAACTCTACTATTGCAGAGAATCTTAATCAAACAATGGTAGCTAATTCTGAGAGAATTGCAAAGCTTAATACAATGTCATATGACATGAAAACTTCCGCAATGGAAAACTAACGGGAATATATGGACTTTCTGGGAAACGACAATAACAAAAATAATAAAGAGATGCTGGCAATCTTTCAAGGTGAATCAGAAGAAATTCTTGAAAGATTGTTTAACAATCTTTTTTCCCTTGAAGATACTCCTGCCAACAAAGATTTAATAGGCTCAATCTACAGAGATTTGCACAGCCTTAAAGGTGCAGTAAGGATGGTAGGATTTAACAATATACAGGGTATTTTTCATAAAATGGAAGATATCTTTGATGCTGTTAACAATGACCAGTTCGTGCTGGACAAAGATATAATAAACTTAATGTCGCGTTCCCTCGAAACAGCGTCAAGATATTTGCAGGAATCAATCAAAAACGGCAGGGAGATTATTGACGAAGAATTTACAGCCACTCTTTCCAACCTTGAGTATATTCTTGACATAGAAATGAATGAGCAGACTTTCAGACAGAATGAAACTATTGCAGAAGCAGGAATGGTTTCCGGAGAAGAAAGTTCCGGCCTTTCTCAGTATCAGGAAGAAATTAACTCTTCATTCAATGCGTGTTTTGAAATCATTGACAGTATTGTTCCGGAAGAAGAATCGCAGGATATTGTAATTCTTAAAGAGGAAGTAGAAAAGATTTATGAATTTTTCAAGAACTCCAATCTATATGAAGTAAAAACTTCTCTGGAGAACATTCTTGCAAAACTTGATTTTGTAATGAATGCAACCAATACCTTTACAATAAGCGAAATTTTGGAGCTCAGAAACGAACTCAGCTCCGCTGCTGCAAAGTTTACAACCTCCTGTATTGAAACAGAAGAAGGCGGGCTTACTTTCTTTGATATTGCAGAAAAAATCAGCATGCTTCAGGGAAGCAGTATCTATGCAAAAGAAATTAAAGACGATATTGCACAGCTTAAAGAAGGTGTCGATGACCAGAACATTATTGAAATTATTAATGTTATCAATGACATATTAGATTTTATTTCCGAAAACTCTGTACAGCTTGAAGAGCAAATGATGATGACATTAAAAGGTGCTGTTGAGTATTGCGCTTCACCAAATGAGAATATTGATAATGATTTGATATTGCAGCAGCTGGAGATTATGAAACAGCTTCTGGAACTGAATTATAAAAAAGATACGGGCGTAAGCGAGATTAAGAGCCTCTCAACTCAGACATCATCTGCCAATAAATCAAACGCATCTACAGAAATTAAAACCCTGCACGTTAATGCCCAGAAACTTGACCTGCTCGTTAACCAGCTAGGCGAACTGATTATTACCAAGATTAAAACAGAAAAAAATCTGGAGAAAATAGATTCCATCAAAAATGCAAATGAAGCTTGCCAGAAGGATTTACTAAAAACATCAAACTATCTGAGATATTACAACAGAAAATACCTTCAAAGCGGAAATACAGACCAATACACCGGAGTATTTGTAAAACAGGTTTTCTCACTTCTTCTGGATATAACACAGAATGTATCAAGAACGATTTATGACTTAAACTCACTCTACCGCGCCTCAAAAGAAGATGATATGAAAATGCGTTTAATCATTGATGAAATGGAATCAATGGTAAAAAATATCCGTGTACTTCCTATTTCTACAGTATTTAACTCGTTCTCAAGAATGGTTAGAGATATCGCTAACGAGAAAGGCAAGGATATAGACTTTGAGATTGAAGGTAAAGATACCTGTGCAGATAAAAAGATTATTGAAGAAATCAAAACTCCTCTAATCCATATCCTGCGTAACGCGATTGACCACGGCATCGAGTCCAAAGAAGAAAGAATTGCAAACGGCAAGAGTCCAGTTGGCAAAATCCTTCTTTCTGCAAAACAGGATGATAACAAGGTTATCATAGATGTAGTTGATGACGGTCAGGGCTTTAACCTTGAAAAAATTAAAGACAGAGCAGTATCAAGAGGATTTTTAACTCAAGACGACATAGATTCAATGACTGACGAAGCCATTATGAATATCATATTCTGGCCGGGCTTTACGACTGGCGACTCAATCACAAGTATTTCAGGCAGAGGAATAGGGCTTGATGTTGTTAAAACAAAAATCTCACAGCTCAATGGTAAAGTTAAGGTAATATCAGAATTTGGCAAAGGCAGCTGCGTTCACATAGAAATTCCGGTAACATTGACTACACTAAGAGTATTTCTGGTACAAATCTCCGGCCAAACTTTTGCAATACCGATTCAGGTTATTACGACATTTATCCTTAAAAACCAGAATGAAATTAAGACAAACAACGGCATACGTTCAATCCTGTTCAATGGTAATATAATTCCGCTTTATTATCTATCCGATATACTTGAGCTTGCACCTGCACCAAGAAATGAAAAAGAAACTATCCTCATCATTGAAGCTGACGATAAAACTATTGGGCTTGTTGTTGACAAACTTCTGGGCGATCAGGATATTCTCCAGAAAAAATTATCACCTCCGCTATATAAAGTTAAAAACATATCCGGCATTACCAACCTTGCCTCTGGCGAGTTATGTTTAATATTAAATATGCAGGACATTATGCATTATGACTTTAATAAAGCCATGATTTCTGCCAATAACCAGGAACTGCTGACATCAGATGTACTGTCATACAAGAGAATATTAATCGTAGATGATTCTGTAACAACAAGAACAATGGTTAAAAACATACTTTTAAACATAGGTTACATGGTAGATACTGTTCTTGATGCAGATGAGGCACTTGTTAAACTAAAACTTACGCACTACGACTTAATCATAACAGACCTTACAATGCCTAAGATTGATGGTTATGAGTTTATTGAACGCTTAAGAAACGACGAAATGTATGCTGATATTCCTATCATAGTAATAAGCTCACTTCCGGAAAATCAGGCAAGAAAACGTCTTAACAAGCTTTCTATAGCGCATTACATCTCAAAAGATAATTTTGATCAAGCAGATCTTGCTATGCAGGTGAAAGAAATTCTAACGAAATTTCATCACTAATCTAAAAGTGCCTGATTTCCGGATTAATCAGCATGCCTGCGAGTTTATCCGCACCTTCAAACTCTCTTGCTGCTAGTTTTTCAGAAGCCTGTTCTTTATCATATTCAACAAATTGATGCTGGAATACACAGCTTCCGTTATCCACTTCTATAATCAAATAGCAGGCCTTAGGATACGAGTTCGGCTCAACAAAAAATGTACGTCCGATACTTCCTGCATTCACAACTGTTTTCCTCGATTCAGTCTGAAACCCGCATGGAATATGTGTATGTCCGCAAAGAACAACATCAGCTTCAACATTTTCAAGCATTTTTTCAACTTCGCTTAACGGAGTATCCGGAAGAATGTCTTCATTGTTCTTTCTCGGTGAACCGTGTACAAGCAGGAATTTAACCCCTCCTGCCTTAACTTCTTTTTGAATAGGAAGATTTTTAAGAAATTCTTTTTCTACAGGGTTAAGAAGCTGAGCATCACTCTTTAAAGCTTCTGCCATCACAGGCGCTTTTTCTTTTAAAGTTCTGTAGAGTTCATCATTATAATCTGCAATCATCAAATCTGTATTTCCCTGAATCATAGTAAACCTTGAATCTGACTTTTTATTCATAAAATACTCAACAGTGCTCTGCGGTTCAGGTCCTGCCATTGCATAATCACCGAGGATAAAAATTTTGTCGCAATTCTTTGCTTCAATATCCTGCATAACGGCTTCAACCGCTTCCATATTGCCATGAATATCTGAGATTACAGCTATTTTCATATAAATTCTCCTATGTTTGGTATACAATTATCTTATGATAAACAGAAGAAAATCAAAACAAATTTCAATAGGAAATATAAAAATTGGCGGTGATGCCCCGATTTCAGTGCAGTCAATGTGCAATACAGACACAAGAGATGCTGCTTCAACTCTCGACCAGATAAGCGAATTAGCATCGGCAGGATGCGAAATTGTAAGGCTTGCAGTGCTTAACAAAGATGCTGCAGCTTCTATAAAAGATATTGTGAAAAAATCACCGGTTCCTCTGGTTGCAGATATTCATTTTGATTACAGATTGGCTTTGACCTGTATTGAAAACGGAATACACGCACTCAGGATTAACCCCGGTAACATAGGGAAAAAAGAGCATACAATTAAGGTTGTCGAAGCGGCAAAAGCACACGAAGTACCTATAAGAATAGGAATTAATGCAGGTTCTTTAGAGAAAGAATTCTCGGAAATGGATATTCCGCTTTCTGAAAAAATGGTTTTGAGCGCACTAAGGCACGTAGAAATTCTTGAAGATTTGAATTTTTATAACACAAAAATTTCCTTAAAGTCTTCAGACGTAATGACTACAATAGAAGCTTACCGCTCAATTGCCTCAAAAGTTGATTACCCGCTCCATCTTGGCGTAACAGAAGCAGGCACGCTGAAAATGGGATTAATCAAATCATCAGTAGGGCTCGGCACACTGCTTAGCGAGGGAATAGGCGATACAATAAGGGTTTCTTTAACAGAAAATCCCGTAGAAGAAGTGCATGCCGGTTTTGGTATTTTAAAAGCCATGAACTTAAGACAAAAAGGCGTTAACTTCATATCCTGCCCTACCTGCGGAAGAACACAGATTGATTTAATCGGACTGGCAAAACAGGTTGAAGAACGTTTCAAAAATTTGGATTTGCCTATCACGATTGCAGTCATGGGCTGTCCGGTTAACGGCCCTGGAGAAGCCAGACATGCTGATTTCGGAATAGCAGGAGCAATTAAGGAAGGATATATTTTCAAAAAAGGAGAAATTATAGCAAGAGTTCCGGAAGCCGACTTGATTAATTCATTAGAAAATATTATAATGGAATCATATAGTTCAGTTAAATAAGAATGGGTGTTATGAGAAGAAATTTATTTTTAGTTTTAGCTTTATTCACAGCTTTATGTATCAGCGCAAGAGCAGATATCACTCTTGAACAGCAGACCAGCCCTGAATACCTTATCAATAATGGATATTCAGAAGCTGTTGCAGAACAGGCATTAATGCAGAAAAATCGTGTGGCAGGCGAACCTTGTGAACCGTTATACGAACAAAAACACAACAAATTTGTAAGATTTATGAAGGGCTGCTATTCTTATATAGACCCTGCTCAGGACAATATTGAAAGATATCACCACGATATTAAAATGTCACCGAGCCATACAGATTTATAATCCAAAAAGACGCTCCGCAACGGGGCGTCTTTTTGTTGTATAATAATAGCATGGAAAAATTTAGATTTTTAACATCGGGAGAAAGCCACGGCAAATGCTTGAACGCCATTATAGAAGGTGTTCCGGCAGGGTTTCGTATTAAGGCTTCTGTTATTAATGAAGATTTAGCACGCCGTCAGATTGGATACGGACGCGGCGGAAGAATGAAAATCGAAAAAGATACTGTAGAGATTAAATCAGGAGTAAGATTTGGAAAATCTACAGGCGCACCAATTTGTCTGGAAATTAAAAACAAAGATTTTGAAAACTGGCAGGATGTAATGAATGTTGAACATCAGGATTATCCTGCACAGGAAACTGTTAAAAAGATTGAAGCTAAAGCTTTCACAACTGTTCGTCCGGGGCATGCTGATTTTGCAGGAGCCAAGAAATATAATTTTACTGACCTTAGAGATGTACTTGAACGTTCAAGCGCCAGAAAGACTGCAATAGAAGTTGCTGTAGGCTCTGTTGCAAAACAAATCTTAAAAGAGTTTGGAATTATGGGATTTTCTCATGTTGTGCAAATCGGGAATGTAAAACTGGACTTTTATCCGAAAACATACACTCTGATTAAAGAAAAAGCAGAGAAATCAGATGTACGATGCGCAGATGATTTAACAGCAGATAGAATGCGCAACGCTATTGACGAAGCAGCTCAGGCGGGTGACACTTTGGGCGGAAAATTTGAGGTAATTTTCGGAAATCTTCCTGTCGGCTTAGGCTCTTATGTACACTGGGATAAAGCATTGGACGGAAGATTAGCTCAAGCGGTTATGAGTATTCCTGCTGTAAAGGCTGTTGAAGTCGGGGCAGGAGTTGATGCTGCTTCACTTAGAGGCTCACAGATGCATGATGAAATCTTTGTAAAAAACAAGATTACATACAGACACACCAACAATGCCGGAGGGCTTGAAGGCGGAATGACAAACGGAGAAGCACTCGTTATCAAAGGCACAATGAAAGCAATCCCTACAATGAGAAAAGCTCTTGCAACGGTGGACATTAAAGATATGCAGCCTGCAAGTGCTCATTTTGAACGTTCCGATACCTGTGCGGTTCCAGCCTGTGCAGTGGTTGCAGAAGCAAGAGTTGCAATTATTCTCGTCGATGAAATGCTTGCTAAATACGGAGGAGATAACTTCGTGGAGATGAAGGCGCATTATGACTCATAATATCGTTCTTGTCGGAATGCCTGCAAGCGGAAAGACTACTATAGGCTCCCTTCTAGCAGAAAAGCTTGACGGTTATTCTCTTTATGACACTGACAGCATTATCGAAAAAACTCAGGGTATGACAATAAATGAAATATTCGAGAAATTTTCCGAAGATTATTTCAGAAAACTTGAATATGATACAATTAAAATGGTCTGCACTGGTAAAAACCGGATTATTTCAATTGGTGGCGGCTCATTTGAAAATCCTGATAACCGCGCTACATTACTAAAATTCGGCAAGGTATTTTATTTAAAATCAGACCTTGATATACTTTATTACAGGATATCACAAGACTCTACAAGACCGCTTCTCCAGAGAGAAAATCCAAGACAGGTTCTTGAAAATATGCTAAAAAAAAGAGAAGAAAATTATAAAAGAGCTCATTTCACAGTAGATACAAGCTCTTTAAGCGAAGATGAAATCGTAAGGTTTATAATAAATGAAACAAACTCTGCAAGTTAATATAGATAACGGAAAAAATTATCTAATTGAGATTTCCGATAACAGTTTTGAAAAACTTAACCGCGGGATTGACGAAGCTACGAAAGGTCAAAAACGCCTGATTGTAATCTCTAAAAAGGTTTACGACCTCTATTACACAAGGCTGAACTTCTCGGAGGATGAGCTTTTTATTCTCAAAGACGGTGAAAAGGAAAAAAATTACAAAAACTATCTTAAAATTATCGAAAAAGCCGTAGAATTAGGCCTCACAAGAAAAGACGCTATGGTTGCGGTAGGCGGAGGCGTTGCAGGTGATTTAACCGGATTTGCAGCTTCAACTTATATGAGAGGAATTGATTTTATTCAGGTTCCTACAACACTTTTATCAGCAGTAGACTCTTCTGTTGGCGGAAAAACAGCTATTGATTTAGCAGAAGCAAAAAATATTATCGGAACTTTTTATCAGCCAAAAGCCGTGTTTATAAACATTAATTTCCTGAACACGCTTGATAAAAGACAATTTATGTCAGGTCTTGGCGAGGTGCTTAAGTACGCTTTTATTGAAAATAACTGCGGATATCAAACTGCTTTATATTTATTTGAATTTCTTACTCTCGGATGTGAAAAGATTATGCAGAAAGAGCCTTTAACAATTATAAGGATGATTGAATACTGTCTTAACCTGAAGATTGCAGTAGTTAATCAGGATGAAAAAGAAGGCGGGCTCAGAAAAGTTCTTAACTTCGGACATACGTTAGCGCATGCTCTGGAAACGATTACAAAATACAAAAAATATACCCACGGTGAGGCAGTCGTTTATGGAATGTTTTTTATAATCGAATGGGCATATAATCACGAGTACATAAGTTATTCCTATTACAGGCTGTCAAAAGAGCTTCTGGAAAAATACGGATTTAAGCCTCTGGACAAGAGTTTTCCTGTAGAAAAAATCATTGAAATAATGAAAAAAGACAAAAAAGCTTCAGACGGAAAAATAACATTCATTATACCTTGTGATAAAAAGCAGGTAAAAGAAATCAAGCTTACTCCTGCGGAAGCAAGCTGTATGTTTTAAAAATTTATATAAGTTTATTATGTCTAAGATAAGCTTGTATTTTACTAAATCCAAATCGTACAATTTTAAGATTTTTTTTAATTTCTGAAAATATCATAAAATTTTGCATTACACCATTTATTTGATGATGTGCAAGCTCATCTCTCTTTTTCTTTATAGTATCTAATGTGGTAGAAAAAGTTTTTAAATCTTTCTCATTAAAACAGTTTTCAAGTAGTATTATATGCTTAATACCGATACAAAAACACAAACATCTTCTTAATTTTTCATACGTAAATGAATAACAACTTTTTATATAATTCTGTATTTCTTTCTCTAACTTAGAATCATTTTTACTTATTTTGCAACAAATATCATCAAAAGAATTTTCAATCCAACCTGCAAATTCTAAAAAAGCAAGTTTAAGCAACAACATTTCTTTCTCTGAATCATTAGCCGTATGATAAAGCTCTTCTATTTTCTTTAAGTTACTCAATAGACAGGACAATTACTTCTCTCCAAAAATCTTTTTTGCAGCCATGTATCTTTCTAATAATCTTGTTTTATTTGATGTTCCGTCTTTAAGCTTTTCTGGAGAAAATGCCAAATCGTTAAGAAGTTTTTCATACATTTGTTGTAATTGTTCTATAGATTTTTTTTCGCTTGAATCAATATTTTTAACAATTCCATATAAAATAGCGTCAATATAAACATTTCTAAAAGATTTTAACTTAATCTTAGATGCGACATTAAGCGTTCTTTCAAAAAGGAGTTTTTGCTTGTTTATCCAATCTTCATCTTCGTTTTGGTGCAAGCTTAAAAAATCACTCATGAAAGTAGAAAGTTTATTTTCATATTTGTCTAAATCATAGTACATACAAAAAAATAACAATATTCTTTCTTGCCCTTTCATTCTTTTATCACCAGCCAGTTTTTCAACCCAGCTTTTCCAATAGGTAAAATTATTACATTCATTAATTAACTTTATGAATGAACCTCTGTATACACAGTTTCTTATTTCTTGATTGCTTAATTTTAATCCGCCTGTATTTAAACGTTGGAAAATTTTGTATATATAATTCAGGTTATCTTTTTTTGAATAATCACATTTTATTACATTTATTGGTATAGTTAAGTTTCCAACTGCTTTTATCACCTCCGGATTATATTCTTTTATTTCTTCCAAAGTTTTTCCAGAAATTCTTGGATCTACATCATCTAAAATAGATAATTTAAATGTAGGTTTAACATCTTTTCCCAAAAATTCCAATATAGTTCCGGTTCTTTGCTTTCCGTCAATAACAAGATAAGAGTCATTGGAATCAACACTAAAACACATGCTTGGAATAGGAAGTTTTTTAAGTAGTGAATCAATAAAACGAGTTTTCTGTGGCATTTCCCATACATCAGATCGTTGAAAATCTGGAGTTCTACATAAATCGTTATCTTGTAACATTCGTACTATATCAAAGCAGGATCTGGTTTCATTGTATGAATAGATATTTGCAGGAGGAACAGGACACTCGCTTTCATCGTCTTCAACACGTTCTTCTTCTTGCTCCATTAATCTTTCATCTACATTACTAAATAATTTTTCCATTTTATACTCCTTGACATTGTTATATAAGATTATAACTAAAATATCTTTGTATGTTAATATAAAATAAAAAGGAGAATTATGCCTGATAGAATTATAGAGGTATATGCAGGAGCATACGCAAGCGGAAAGTCAGAAACTTCCCTTAACAGGGCGCGTCAGTTTTCTGCGGCAGGAAAACCTGTTACACTTGTAGATTTAGACTCGGTTGAACCTGCTTACACACTCCGGCCGATTGCAGGAGAACTCAGAGAAATGGGAATTAATGTTATAACACAGCCTGATAATTTCGGACTCGGAGAAGCTGCTAGTTACGTAACACCGGCTCAAATAAATTGTCTTGCGCAGGACGGAGATATAATTATTGATGTCGGCTATGGAGCTGGCGGACTTGATATTCTGGATATTCTGACAGGAATTGGCGAAGAAGAAAATTTACAAATTTATCTTGTAGTGAATACTGCCAAGTTTGAAACCTCGACAGTTGATAATATTATTGAATATGTTGAGTTTACCCGCGGAACCGGAAAATTCAGTTTCACAGGTTTAATCTCTAACACACATTTCGGTGATGAAACAACAAAAGAAGATATTATAAATGGTTATAACAAGCTCAAAACGGCTGCTGAAAAGCTTAATCTGCCAATCCGTGCAATCGGAGTAGATGAAAGACTTGCGCAAGAATTCGGACTGAGGTATGACGGAGTCGAAATCTGGGTATACAAACGCATGATGCCCCGCGCCTTCTGGTAATACTACGTATGTAGACCTATGGGCGGCTAGTCAAGCAAGGCTGCCAGTGTAAAGTATTATGCTAAACCCGCCTTTAGGTACCTCCGCCAACATCTATAGTTTTACCCCGCGCACGTAGACCTATGGTCGGTGAACATTTTTTACACTTACGGGTTCACCTCAATTTACTCCCCCCCCCGCGCACGTAGACAAAATCGCCGTATTATTTCCCCTTATGTACAATCTGCCACGCAGCAAGCTCTGTATAAATAGGCTTATGTTTCATCTTTTCCGCAACCATATCTGCAATCGCAGCCGTAAGCATAAGCGGAAGTATACATTCATACCCTCCGGTCATTTCAAACACCATAACCACAGCTGTAAGAGGAGTTCTTGACACAGAAGCCAAAAATCCCGCCATACCCAGTGAAGATATCGCAACAAGATTAACCTCCGCACCGAGAAGGTTTGCCCCAAAACCTGTTATATACCCGAGAAAAGAACCCAGCATTAACATAGGAAGAAATATTCCGCCAGCTGCGCCTGAGCCAAAACAAAGAGGGGTAATTATAAATTTTGCACAAAATATTGTACAAACAAGAACTATTGGCAGTTCACCTTTAAAAAGCATTTCTACGCTTCCATTACCAGAAGATAAAATATAAGGCAGAAAGAGCCCTGCAAGTCCTGTTAAAAAACCTGCCAGAGCCGGTTTTATATAATTAGGAATTTTTATTCTTGAATAAAAATTATTAAAGAAAAAAATTGTTTTGGAAAACAGCACCCCGAAAACTCCCGCCAGAATCCCCAGCACAATACACACAGGCAGTATACTTCCCTCCATCGTAATATGCGGAAGAGCAGTATTAAAAGAAGGATTTGCTCCCAGAAAATGTCTTGCCACACTTGCAGAAACGACTGTTGCAACAAGCGTTGGAAAAAGCATTGAAGGCGTAAATCTGTGAATTAATTCCTCCAGTACAAAAAGAGTTCCTGCAATAGGAGCATTAAAAGTCGCGCCTATTGCCGCTCCTGCACCGGAAGCAATAAGCTTATCTCTATTGTGTTCATCAAGCTTAAAAATTTTACCGATAAAAGACCCCGCACCTGCGCCCAGCTGAACACTCGGGCCTTCTCTCCCCAGAGAAAGTCCGGTTCCAATACCAAGTACGCCGGCTATAAATTTAACAAAAATTGTTCTTACTCTTATAAGCCTTCCGCTTTTCAAAAGAGATATTTTAACATAAGGAATACCGCTTCCCGAGGTTTCAGGAGCAAATTTGTAAACCACAAATCCTGCCGCAAGTCCGCCAAGTGTAGTTATTAATAAAAACAAAAGAGGGGCAGCATAAAAATGCACCATTACAAACTCAAACATATTTTCTATCCCGAGTCTGAAAAGTACAATCACAAGCCCTGTTAACAAGCCTACACAGAGAGCCTGCCAGAATATTCTTGTAAATCCTTTTTCCATATTATAATTATAACCTTAACATGTCTTAATAAAACAGGTTCACACAGCAATTTTTATAAGAAAATATACTTTATATTAATGTAGCAGGTTTAGAAGGTAATATTATTATGTCTTTTGGCATACATAACGGTTTGAATAGTTATCAGTATCCGCAAAATGCAAATTTCCGCGGAACTTCGCCGGCTGCTCCGGAGATTATAACAAAACCGATTGAAAAAGTTGAAACGGTTATCAACAACACCGTTGACAGCTTCGTTAAAGAACCGAAAGATGAAGAGAAGAAAAAATCACATAAAACCGCTATCACTGCCGGAAGTACAGTGCTTGTATTATCAGCACTCATTGCACTTTTTAACCCTAAATTCTCCGGCAGATTTGTTAACAAACTGAAAAATTGGTCACACAAAGCAGGTGCAAATGTTCAAAAGAACAAAAATGATTTTATCAAAGGCAAATTCTACAGAGCTACTGAAAGAGGTTTAAAAGGAATTGCAGATTTCTTCCAGTTTACAAACACAGTTAACGCCTCAAAAGACATTGGTTTCAAATGGCTCTGCACAGCAGAGAAATTTAATGGTGTAAAAAATGAAAAAACACGGAAGGTTCTCCAAAAATGCGATTCCGGTTTTAGAAAAGTTATGTCAAATGTTCATAACTCTATAACAAACTGGTTTGACAGTATTAGTAAAAGAACTGTATATGGAAAATACAAAAAGGCTTCTAAAAACATGGATGAGCTTGATTCTCTGATATACAACTACAGAGCAAAACTTTCTCCGGCAGAACAGAAGTCGCTTGATGCTAAACTTCAGGAAATAATGCAGTCAAAAGAATATTTTTCCAGAACGCGAACCTCAGAACGCTTAGGCCTTCAGGAAAAAGCTATGGCAAATCTTGAACAAGATTTTAGAAACAAGCTCTTTAATGACTACTTCAAGAAGTTTGAAGGGCCTAAACAAGCCGGCAGCTTTAAACATAATGTTCAGCACATAAAAGATAATATGTCGTTCTGGGCAGAAGATATGCTTATGCCTAGCCGTAATAAATTTGAACAGGACGGCAAAAAAGCTGTAGATACACTTGTTGGTGACGGTAAGGGCATTAAGGGCAAATATCAAGAAGCTATTGATATTTTATCACCTCATATCAGCAAAGAAGAAAAAACACTGCTTGAAGACGGCCTTAAGAAAACCGGTAAGCGTCTTAATAAAGCAAATCACAGTGAATGTGTAGAATACTTTGATAAGAAAAGAGATCTTGTACTCGGCGGCGCTCCGACAGATATACTTACAGGTATCGGTATGATAGGGCTAAGCGGAATTGCTGTAGGAACTGCTGATACCAAAGAGGATCGCCTTTCCAGAGCTCTGACATTAGGCTTCCCTGCTGTGGCAGGTATAGGCGCATCAATGGCCTTAACCGCTATGCTCTTCTCCGGAGTGCAGAGTATGATTTACGGCTCTATTGCCAGTGCCGGATTAAGCCAGATAGGAAGCGCTGCTGATAAAGTTTTTAACCCCAGAAAACCAAAGGAGGTAATGAATGCTTAACGCAATTTTTCAACAATTTCTAGAACATTTTTACGCAATGTTTCGTAATCCTTGTTATTGTCGATTATATAATCCCAATCCTGAATATTATCCAGATCAACTTCAGTAACGTCATTTTCACCGACAAGCTTACCGCCTCTCGCTTCTCTGATTTCTCTTGAAGCCTCAACCCTGATTGATATTGCACCTGCTGCTTTGAAAACCTCATATTCGTGCTTAATGCGCACATCAGTTACAACAAGATTACCTTCCTGCTCAATAATCTTTGTAAGCCAGTAATCAGGACTCTGAGCCCTTCCCCAATTGCCTAAATCAATTAAGCCGTGACGGTACTGAGATTTGTTCTGCTCAATCTCTTCAAAACTAAGCCCGTGGTGTTTTCCGTACTCAATTTTAATAATATCACCCATTGCGCAGCGCTTATAATCGGGCATCGCGTCCATTAAAATCTTTGCTGCGGTGTCTTTGCCTGAATATTGTTTACCTGAAAAAATAATTATTCTGCTCATAAGATTTTACTCTTTAACTTGTAGTTTTACGATTGAGGTGAACCGGTAATGCTTATTTCCTCTTGTGCTTCTAACGTCTGTTCACCGTCCACTGGTTGTAAAAGATCAATTCCGCCTTCATTAAGCGGATGACATTTGCAAATTCTTTTCACTCCGAGCAAGCCGCCTTTAAGAAGCCCGAACCTTTCTATTGCCTGTTTTGTATACTCTGAACATGTAGGATAAAACCTGCATCTCGGAGGTGTGTATGAAGATATTTTTTGATAAATACGTATTAGACAAATTACTATTTTCTTTAACATAATATTATTTTATCATGATATGATAAGCATAAAAGGAGAGTTTTTTATGAAAAATCTGGTTATTGCATTAATGGCAGTATTAATAAGCATTTCCGCTGCATCAGCGTACAACTATATTACAGAAAAACAGACTATTTTTTATAACCCTCAAAAATCAATCTGGACACTTATGCCTGAAACAGAAGACGACATTCAGATTACAAATAAAAGCTTTATAGGTTCAGGAGGTTTCTGCGAGTATTATTATCAGGACGGCAAGCTTGCAATCGGCCCTGAAATTAATATAGGTTTTGTTCATGATGGAGAATTCATAGGGATTAATTCTCAAGAACTCAAATTTTATAAATATAAATATCAAGATAAAAAATTTGTATCTGAGCTTCTTACGCAAGAAGAAATCCAGAAACTTTATCCTGAATACAAGATTATTAAAGTTTCAGAATTCAAGAATAATGAGATTACAATTAACAAAAAATTCTTCGAAAAAATCAATGTTTTACTTCTCAATGATACAGAGCAGTCATTTTACAAATACTCGTATAAGCCTGCTTCTGTAAATCCGGAATATATCAAGCCGTTTATACATATTTCACATCCGGGTAAAATAATTTTCTCTCACTACGGCAATGACACAAAAGAAACGCCGGCACTAAAAATAATCGTAAAGAACAAATTGTAAATTTTTATTACAAAACGGTCAATTATTTTCTGTAAGTATCCTTTTATATATAGAGGATATTATTATGTTTGGATTTGGCACAATTTCGAATACAACTATAAACGCTAACGGTCATTCTGTGCGTATGTATAGTAATAGTCTAAGTCCGTGGGGCTGTTACAACAGTTACACGAGTTTTTCACCGGGGTGTTTCGGCTTTGGCTTTCCTCCCTGCGGAAACTCTTTTGCAGCAGGTGCAGGCATAGGGCTCGGTTTTGCAGCAGGAATGGGAGTTATAAATCTAATTGGAAGATTATTAAATAACTGATGGTATTTCAAACATAGATTTATCAACTTCATCAAAGCTTGTTATAATACCTGAAAGACCGTCAATATCACGGTAAAATTCAATTGGTTCAATTGAATCTACTGCAATTATTTTACCGATTCCGGCCGCTTTTGCAGCATTAATTCCCGCGATTGCATCTTCAAATACAACACAATCTTTCGGGTTAAGGCCGATTTTGCCGGCGGCAATCAGGAAAATATCCGGAGCAGGTTTTCCGGGAATTTTGCCGTTTGAATAAACAATTTTATCAACATCAAACCATTTTGCAAGTTTGAATTCCTTTATATAAAACTCTACATTGTCCCATTCTGACATTGTTGCAATAGTCATGGGAATATTGTTTTCTTTCAAAAAATCTAAAAATGCAGCAGCTCCCGGGGCAAGTTTAAAATTTTCTTTATCAACCAAACATCTTTTTCTATAGAGTGCTTCTTTTTCATTTGCATATTTTTCAACCACTTCAACAGAAGGCTTGCGTCCAATTGCATATTCAATAATATCAGCATTGGTATGCCCGAACATTTTGTCACGCATTTCTTCTTTTGTAAAAGAAGTACCTCTAAGGATTTTAGAATACTCTATCCACGCATCATAGTGAAGTTGTGAATCCCAGTAAAGTGTTCCGTTAAAATCAAAAATTATACCCTTCATAAAAATTATTATACTATAAAAATCCACTCAGGTTCAGGATGTATACAGGCGTAAAGTAAACTAAAATTCTGGTTATGATAAAAAAATATACAATGCTTAACTATATTCCTGAAACTCTTTATAAAGAAGCCGGAGTTAACCCCGCCAGAGTGTTCAATACCAAAGTAATTACGCAGCCGGCAGCGTGCGTAATTACAAGGAATTTTCGTTTTGAAGATAATTTTGTACTCAAGTTTGCTCAAAATAATGAACATATTGTTATTTTCCTCAAGCCTGTTTTTGAAATTAAAGGCAAACAGGAATTTTTTGACAGAAATTTCAATCTTATGCTGAAAAAATTCAAAAATTACCGTGTTTTTACTTCTCAAGCAGAAGTTGATGATTTTATTACAGATAATAAAATCCAAACCATAATCCGTGACTTTAACCCGCTGTTACAACCGAAGGAGGAGTGTATTGAAGTTGATGGATTAAACATTGTTCCGGCAAGATTTGTGAGTGACCATAAAGAATACAGTGCACAGACACTCAGGAGAAAAATTTATTTTCATATTTCGGAATTTCTGACTGATTTTGAAGAAGCACCCGATAATGAAGGTTTCAAAGTTCTGCAAGAGTTTATTGAAACAAAACTGGACAAATATGCGGAGTACAGAAACAATGAATATGTGACATCAAGGCTTTCCAGATACTTCAACTGGGGATTTCTTTCACCTCAGAGAGCTGCTATAGAAGTTCTAAAATCAGATACAGACAGTGTAAACAAAGAAGCTTTTCTGGAAGAACTAATAGTACGCCGCGAGTTGAGCAGTAATTTTTGCCTTTATGCAAAAAATTACAAAGGCTTTGATGATATCCCCGACTGGGCGCTTATGAGCCTGAGGGCTCATGGTTCAGACCTCAGGATACATAATTATTCCAGAGAAGAATTTGAAAATGCTCAAACAGCAGACGAAAACTGGAATAAAATTCAGCAGTCGCTTGTAAATACAGGAAGCATACACCCTTATTTGAGAATGTTCTGGGCGAAAAAGATTTTGGAATGGTCGCCTGAGCCGGAAGAAGCTCTCCGGACAGCAATTTATCTGAACGATAAATACGCTTATGATGCTCCTTCTGAAAACGGTTATACAGCAATACTCTGGTCAATAGGAGGGTTGCACGACAGAGCATTCCGCGACATGCCTGTAACAGGTAAAATAAGACGCATGGGTGAGAAGAAAATTAAAAATATGTTATAATGAATTTATAAAAAAGCCTAAATATGTACATACAAGCTTCTGGAGTTAATAATAATTAAATGGCATTCAACCTCAACAACATTAAATACATAAAAATAATTTATCGTGACAATTGCGATATTTCGCACTGCGCTAAGGCTGCTATAAAGAATATTAACGGCCGTGAGATTTATGCAAGCGCAAAAGTTGAGATGCCTTTGTACATCAAAACTCCACAGGAGATTTCGCTCAGCATAGTATGTGAAGAGGGGCTCTACAAAACAAATACAACTTTAAAATTTGTAGAAAATAAAGATTCTTATGTATACTTCACAATAGACCTGCCTGACGGTATGGAATATCAGCAGAATAGAGAATATTTCAGAGTAAGAATGGCAGGAGATGTCCTTCTGCGCTTTGCTGGAAATGTAATCCCTGCAAAAATTTATGATATTTCTGCAAATGGAATACGCCTTGAGCTTGATAAAGATATAAAAATTCCTGAAAGTGTAACTTTAGATATTCTGCTTCCGCCTAAAAGTATTAAAACCAGTGCAAAATATATTAGAACTGATGATGAAGATAATATACTAAAAGCTTCGTTCTTTTTCATTAATTTACCGGAAGCAAGCAGGGACATTATTTCACAGAAGTGTATCCAGAAACAGCTTGAAAACAAACGCAATTCGATTATATAGAAAACCCCAAAAGTTAAATTTCGTAAAAATATTTATATTTACAGTCAAAAATTTTTTTGTGTGGTTTATATTCATATATGTAGCTGATTTAGATTAGGTAGTATGTCGATAAATATAGCAAAAATATATTCTATTTTAGGTAGCGAAAACTCTATTGTTCCACTTGCTGTGAAAGATAGCTTTTCCAGCCTTGGTATGACCTCAGGTTCTTTTATAACCGGTCAGGAAGAAGGATATGATAGATTTATTGATGAAGTTGGGACTGAAATTGTCTGGCTTGGAGGAGTTCCTATATACAAATGGTTATTTGATAAGACAGTGTTTAATATCTATGGGCTAGATTCAAAATACGATGCTAGAAATTTAAAAAACTTGAGAAAAAACAAAAAAATACAGCTTCTCCATCTTTCAAGTCATTGGGTTCTATGACAGAAAGTTTAGCATATAATTCTGTAAAAAATATGTGGATTGTTGATGGAGCAATTACTTCAGAAAGATTATTGGACTCAAGAAATCCACAAGAATTTATTGGATATGCTATAAAGGAAGCTTTTTCTTTATGTTTTTTATATTATGCTGGAGGAAAAATTCAAAAATTTCTTGAGAATAACGCAATGAAAAAACACAACCGGAATATTGCTTTGGATGCCAGAGTACTTGAAAACAACTACATCAAACAAATTTTTAAAGACGGCACAATAAAATCCAGCTTAGATGCTTTTGATAAAATAAAAAAAGACCCTATAGAATTGTATGATTTTCTGCACAAAAACCCAAACAATGCAATCGTAAAAATTGCAAAACAGTCTGACATTATAGTTTCATATAAAAATACTGATAAGATTGATACAAGAGCTTATATTGATTTAGAAAAAATTGAAACCCTCAAAAAAGATCTCAATAAGCTTTATGAGCAATATAAAGAAGCTGCCCAAAAAGGAGAAAATACAGAAAAATTCTTTAAAAAAGTAAAAAAATTAAAAAGATGTTCAATAATAACAAATATAGGAACTTCTATTTTTGCCCTTGGAATACTTGCACCTGGAGTTATGCTTATCAAAAGGAAATTCTTTGACCAGGATTCAGAATTTCAAACAAAAAGAGATATACGTAACCAAATGATTAAAGATGGCATAATAAATTAATAAAAAAGCAAGCCGTAAAATAAATTTCAATTATCACAAGTTTTAAGTTTTTCAAATCGGTTATGTAAACATTTGTAACAAAAACGCAATTTTTTATATCAGAAAGTTTTTCATGATATAGAAAGGTGTAGTGTTATGAATAATGTTTCATTTTGCGGAGGCGAAACCGCAGGAAGTATCGGAAAACGTAATATTAATCCATCAAGAATGGATAGAATAAAGATACAAACACCACAGACAGATACAGTTAATTTTAGAGGCCGTGACGATGATGACTCATCAGCATGTTCTACACTTGCATCAATAGCTGTTTTAGGAGCTCTGATTGCTGGCGGTTTGGGCTATGCTCACAAGTCAGGTTTTATTGCTAAAATTAAAAACCAGAATATCAAAAAGTATGTTGAAAAGGTTGCAGAACCCTGCTATAAAGCGTGTGCAGCCGTAAAAGATTTCGGAATTAATTGCTACGATAAGGTTAAAGGATTCTTTAAGAAATAAAAACCGACCATTGGTCTACGTACGTAGTACCTACTTGCCTATACAGAAATGTTCAAAGATATTATCCAGAATATTATCAGTTATTAATTCGCCAGTAAGCTCGTCCAGTGCAAGTACAGCTGATTTTACATCAATTGAAATCAAATCCTGCAGTTCGTTAAGCTGTGCAGCCAGAAGCGCCTGTTCTACTGAAGCACGGGCTTTTTTCAGACATTCCTGCTGACGTGTATTTGTAACAAATTCTAAGCTCTCAGGCTCAATATCACAGACTTTCTGCCTGAGCAGGTTTTTCAACTCCGCAACACCTTCACCCGTAAGAGCAGATATACAAAGAGCATTTTCAGGTTTTTGATTAACTAAATCAGCCTTATTTGCAATTACAATATGCTTCTTATCCTTCAATAGTTCCAAAACTTCTTTATCATCATTATCCAGACCTTTTGAAGCATCATAAACAAACAGAACTAAATCCGCTTCATCAAGTGACTGTTTTGAATACTCTATACCGATTTTTTCAACCTTAGAAACTTCTTCATCTTCTCTTATACCTGCAGTATCAACAAGAGTTACCGGAATTCCCAAATCAAGAGTTTCTCTCAAAACATCTCTTGTCGTACCTGCAATATCTGTAACAATTGCTCTGTCAAGGTTTAATAGGGCATTAAAAAGCGATGATTTTCCGACATTAGGTTTGCCTACAATCGCAACAGAAGCTCCCTGACGAAAAATATTGGATGTATCAGCTCCGGCAAGAACGGAATCAATCTGTTTAATGATACTGTCAAAACTCTCTATTAAATAAGAATACTCAGGTTCTCTGACATCTTCCGGAAAATCAATTCCTGCGGTAATTTTTGATAGAACTTCAAAAATATCATTTCTGATATCATTAACTTTTTCTTTAAGAACTCCTGAAAGATTTTTCATAGAAATTTTTGCAAAATCAGAAGTCTTGGAATGAATAATATCTGCAACCGACTCAGCCTGAGATAGATCCATACGTTTGTTCAAAAACGCACGTTTCGTAAACTCTCCTTTTTCAGCAAGTCTTGCTCCGTTTTTCAAAACTAGATTAAGAATATTTCTAACAACCTGCACACCGCCGTGGCACTGAATTTCTACAACATTTTCTCCTGTGTAGCTGTTTGGTGCAAAAAAAGGAAGTACAATAACACTGTCTATACGTATATCACCGTCACTAATCCAGCCATACTGAAATCTCCGCGGTTCAAAATTCGCATTTGAAAATATCTTACGAATAATATCAAAAGCTTTTTCGCCGGAAATCCTTATAACACCTACTCCGCCTGCACCCATAGGCGTTGCAGGTGCTGCTATTGTATCAAATTCTTCCAAAATATTCATATATTTATTGTAACCCAAAGGGGGAAATAATGGTATAATAGAACTGAAATACAAAGGTAATAAACGATGCAAATTATAGAATTAATTGAAGCGACCGGTGCTAAAGTTTTAGCCGAAGTTGATAAAGATTTAGATGTAAAAATTTCCACTGACACAAGAACAATTCAGAAAGGTGATTTCTACCTTCCTCTCAAAGGCGCAAGTTTTGACGGGGAAAAGTTTATTAATCAGGCTTTTGAGAAAGGGGCAATCGGCGCATTTTGTACAGGAGATAACGGAACTCTGCAGGTTAAAGATACACTTACCGCATATTTACAGCTTGCAAATTACAGAAGAAAAAAACTAAATTTTACCGTTGTTGCAATAACAGGCAGTTCAGGAAAAACAACAACAAAAGAGCTTGCTGCATCAGTTCTCTCAGAAAAATTCAGAACCTTTAAAACACCTCTTAACCACAATAACGAAATAGGATTTTGCCAGACAATTTTTGAAGCGCCGGATGATACGGAAATCCTTGTACTTGAAATGGGTATGAGAGGTTTAGGCGAAATCGAATTGCTCTCTAAATATGCAGAGCCTGATATTACAATCATCTCAAATGTCGGAACTGCGCATATTGGGCGGCTTGGTTCCCGTGAAAACATTGCAAAAGCCAAGTGCGAAATTGTGAAATATCAGAGAGGAAATATCTTCATTGCACACGACGATGAATTAATAAAAAAGACGGTACAATTCAGCGGAAAAAAGATTTTCTACTCAATCAAAGATGTCAAAATCCTTGAAAAAGATACACATTATTCGAAATTTGAATATTATGGAAATATTTATGAACTGAATGTCGGGGGAGATTACAACATAGAAAACGCTTTAAGTGCAATAAATACCGGTTTAGCACTGAGAATGAAAGTAAATGAAATTCAATCAGGTCTGAAAAAATACGCACCGATAGAAAAACGATGGGAAGCAGTAAATGCAGGCGGGTTTGAGATTATTAATGACAGTTACAATGCAAACCCCGAGTCAATGCGCGCTTTTATCGATACTATTTTTGAACTATACGAAAAGCCCGTTGTTATTTTAGGTGACATGGGCGAGCTTGGAGAGGATGAAATTAAGTACCACAGTGAGCTTGGCAAGTATATTAATTCCCACAAAAATCTCAGACAGGATGCAGAAATTTTATCCATTGGGAAACTTTCAAAATATATTACAGATGGAGTTACAAACTGTCCCGCAAAACATTTTGAAACAATAGAACAAGCAGTAGATTACATAAAAAACAAAGATACACAAGTGCAGCTTTTCTTGAAAGCCTCAAGAAGTATGAAATTTGAGAGGATTATTGAAGAATTAAAATAACCGGACAGTTCAAATACCGTCCGGTTGTTTTTATAAACATATATTATTTGTTTCCAAGAGCAATTCTGCCAACTCTTCAATGCTTAACTGAAAATGAACTGTTTTACAAGTTTGTTTCAATGAATAGCTTAAAGAAATAGTGTACCCATTTTGAAATCTATCCATATTTATTACATCTTCATTATTACCGACATACAAGAATTCATAATTACTGTCAATTTCTGAACAAAGCTGTTCAAACGTTTCCTTTTCATAATGTATGATATTAATTTCCGGAAATTTTGTTTTTACATAATTAACCGCTTTTTTAGGAGTATTCTTTTTTACAATTACATAAATTTGCAAAAACGGACAATTCAAAAAATTACGAACAATTCGTAAACCTCTGCTTTCACGAGCATCAGAAGCATACATTCGCTCTAAATTCTCTGCAAGTGTGTTGTAATCTATAAAAATACATAATCTTTCTTCGTTTTTAATAATATTTTGTATTTCAGAAATATTTTTCATGTTTAAAATTCCTCATTTCTAACTGTCACAACAAAACAAGCATCTTCACATGCTTGTTGATTCACAAATTACAATTATGCGGGAAATCTATTACTTAGAACCCCGCTTTTTTATAGGAATTTTCTATACCGCAAATTAGAATACATATTACCATGATAACATATTACAAGATTAAAACAAGTAATTAAATGCATATCAGCTTGATGTATAATTAATAATATGAAAGCTGATTTACACATACACTCCAACTGTTCCGACGGAAGCGACAACGCACTTGAACTCCCTAAAATATTGAAAGATGCGGGAGTAGACATTTTTGCGCTCACTGACCATGATACAGTTGAAGGATGCAGGCAATTAGAAAATTTTGAATTTATACGCGGGATTGAACTCACATCAAAATGCAAAGATATAAAATGTCATATTCTCGGCTACGGGATAGATATTAATAATCCGGAACTCAATGCGCTTATTGAAAAAGGGAAAAAATTACGCAGACAGAAACTTGAAACACGGATTAAGTACCTGAAAGAGGTTCATAATTTTGAATTTACACCGGAAGAGCTTGACTGGCTTTATACCAGAAAAAGTGTTGTAAAAACGCATCTTGCAAACGTTCTTGTAAAAAGAGGATTAGCAGAAGACAATGTTTCTGCGATGAAAAAATATCTTGACTCGTGCAAAACCGGAAACACACGTTTTGACGGTATTGAAGCAATCAATGCAATAATTTCTGCCGGCGGAGTACCGGTTTGGGCACATCCTCTTGGCGGTGAGGGTGAAAGCCATATGAGCGCAGAGGAATTTCTTCCAAGACTTAAAATCATGATTGAATGCGGTATTCAAGGGCTTGAATGCTATTATTCCAGATACAACACACAAGAAACAGAATTTCTTTTAAAGTGTGCCAACGAAAATAATTTGCTAATCTCAGGCGGGAGCGATTACCACGGAACCAATAAAGATATTCCGGCTGGAATGCTAAATATTACGGCAGATAAACTAACTATTGTTGAACGCCTGCAAGCTGTATCAGCTGATTAATCGTATCTTCATATTCAATCTTATCATCAGTGGACTGCAATAAGAAATTATTAATATCTCCCATCATCTCAATCGCTTTGTCGCACACAGGGTCAGAGCCTTTTACGTACGCACCAATATTAATCAAATCCTCATTCTTTCTATGGACAGCAAGCAGATTTCTAAGATAACCTGCGGCAGCTCTGTGTTCTTTTGAGGTCACATCACCCATAACCCTGCTCAATGATTGCAGAACATCAACTGCCGGATAATGATTTTTGTGCGCCAAATCCCTTGAAAGCATTATGTGACCGTCAAGAATACTTCTTGCAGTATCAGAAATAGGCTCGTTAAAATCATCACCTTCTACCAGTACCGTATAAAGCCCCGTTATTGTGCCAAATTCATTTGTACCTGCTCTTTCCATAAGTTTTGGCATAAGCGCAAACACAGAAGGTGTATAACCTCTTGTAGCAGGAGGTTCACCAATTGCAAGTCCGACTTCTCTCTGAGCCATTGCAATACGTGTTACACTATCCAGCATAAACAAAACATCTAGACCTTTATCACGAAAATACTCTGCAATTGAAGTCGCAACAAAAGCCGCTTTAATCTTAACCAGTGACGGCTGTTCAGAAGTTGCTGCAATTACAATCGAACGCTTCATTCCTTCTGCGCCTAAAATCTCTTCAATAAATTCCTTAACCTCACGTCCGCGCTCACCAATCAATGCAATTACGTTTAAATCAGCAGAAGTATTCTTTGCCATCATACCGATTGTAGTACTTTTCCCGACGCCTGAACCTGCAAAAACACCCATTCTCTGTCCTTTTCCGACAGTCATAAATCCATCTATTGATTTTATTCCAAGTGACAGCGGCTCGGAAATCCGTTTTCTTTTTAAAGGATTAATAGCATCTGCCATTGTAGAGCGATATTCCGAAAACCTTATATCGCCTAGAGTATCAATCGGTCTGCCAAGCCCATCCAGAACTCTTCCGATAAGCTGATTTCCAACGCCTATTTTCATAGCTCCGCCCGTGTTCACAACAAGCGCACCAGGATGTATTCCGTCAGGAGAAGCAAGAGGCATAAGAAGGATTTTGTCGCGCTTAAAACCTACGACCTCTGCCATTGTAGGTGTATCATTATAATTGTTATAAATATAACATAAATCACCGATAGAAGATTTTGGCCCGTCAGATTCAATAGTAAGCCCGATAATCTCGGTAATCTTTCCAATCTCCTTAATCGTCTGAGTTTCTTTGATTATGTCAAGATATCTATTTTTGTTCCAATCCATCTCCCGAACCTGTAAGCATTTTTGCAGCAATCTCTGCTATTTGAACCGAAACCCTTGAATCCAATCTTGTATCAGGAGTTTCAACAATTACACCGTCCGCAGAAAGAGAGTTATCCTCCAGTATTTTTAGTGACTGGAGATTTGGAATAGCTTCCCTAAATTTGTCTGCCAGTTTGTTTATATTATTAACAAGCGCCGGATTAACTATAATAGTTATATTTTCTTTGTCGTTTAATTGTTTTACCGCATCAAGAGTAATCTTGTAAAGCACATTTATATCAAACTTCTGGTGGCAGACTTTATCTGCAATAGCGATTACAAGATCCACAATATCACGCGAAGCTGAGTCAATAATATTTTTCTTAATCTCATACGAACTTGAAGAAAGTGTATCCAGTGATCTAAGAGCCTCTTGAGCATCGTTTTGAAACTTATATAAGCCGTCCTGCTCACCTTTCTTAAACCCTTCTTGATAAGCCTGCTCTTTTATTTTGTCGTACTCCTGCTCGGCTTTCTTTTTGGCATTAGCAATTATACTCTCAGCCTCGGTGTTAGCAGCCTGAATAACAACTTGAGATTTAGTTTCAGCATTATCAATAATCTGACGTGCTTTTGCATCAGTTTCATCAATTATCTGCTGAACCTTTGCCTGCTGGCGTGTAACACGTGTCTGCTCTATTGGCAGGACGTAGTTATCACCCATCTGAATTTCATCTGATTTTATCCTGCTGCTACTCAATTAATTCATCCTCAACACTTGCACGCGTAATAGTGATTTCACCTGTTGCTTCAAGATTTCTAATGGAATTAACAATACCTGTTTGAGCTTCCTGAACCTCTTTTGCTCTAACAGGACCGAGATATTCCATATCATCCGTAAGCATTTGCCTTGCCCTCTCAGACATATTTTTGAATATCTTGTCCTTAATCTCATCTTTTGTACCCTTGAGAGCAAGTGCAAGCTGTTTAGTATCGATTTCTCTAAGCAGCCTTTGAATAGCTCTGTCGTCGAGGATAATAATATCTTCGAATACAAACATAAGGTCGCGGACTTCCTGAGCCATCTGCTGGTTTTCAATATCAAGCCATTCCATAATATTCTTTTCTGTACCTCTGTCGCAGCAGTTCAAAATGTTTGCAAGAGATTCTACACCGCCCGCATTTGAGAAGTCCTGAACAAGGAGTGCTGAGAATTTGCGCTCTACAATATCTTCTATGGTGGAAAGAATTTCCGGATTTGTAGGAGTCATGTCCGCAATACGCATTGATACAACTGCCTGAATATCAGGAGGAAGGAATGCAAGAACCTGTGCAGCTAATTCCGGTCTTAAATACGCAAGTATTAAAGCCAGAAGCTGAGGATTTTCTGAGGCAAAGGTATTCGCAAGCTGTGAAGGATCAGCTTCGTTAAGAAAATAAAACGGGTTTGTATTAACCATTGAGTTAACTTTATCAAGAAGTTTGGATGCTTCGGCTTCGCCATAAGTCTGGGCAAGAAGCTGTTTTGCATAGCTTATGCCGCCCTGAGCAATGTAATTGCGTGCCTGAAAAACTGTCTTAAATTCGTTGAGTACGTCATTCAAATCTTCATCAGAAATCTTACCAAGATTAGCAATATCAAGAGTTATCTGCTCAAGCAAATCCTCGTCTTTTATATTTTTAAGTATTTCAGAAGCAGTTGCCGGCCCTAATGCAATCAACAGTGCCGCAACCTTCTGGCTCGGACGCGTTATCGTCTTCTTTGCCTCTTCTTTAGCTTTTTTTATTTCTTCTATACCCATTTTTCGACCTTCGGGCGGGTGACATTCCGCCATACTACTAATTTATCTTTTACTTACCGGTCACCCTTTGAACGAACTACCGGTTGGATGGGCGCCCGGCCCCTCTAATCCTTTATAAACGATGTCAGAAGCTTGGCAGCATCCTCTGGAGATGCCATTACCGCCTCGTTCAATTCATTTATACTCTGCTCTTTTTGAGATTTAATCTCTTTTTTGCTCAATTCTATACGCGGCAGCTCCTCTTCCTGTTCGACCTCATCTGGTTTCTCAGTAACAATTTCTTCCTGCTGTACTACACGATCCTGACGTTTTGCAGAAGGCATCTTTGATATAAAGTTTTTCAATATGTACAGTACAAAACATCCAAGAATTAGAACAATGATAAGAGGTATTACAGAAGATGTTATAAAGTAGAACATCTGTTCCTTCTGATACTGTTCTGCAAAATCTTCTTGAGCTTTCTTATCAATCGTAGCGCCTTCAAATTGAAGTCCTGAAACTGAAATTACATCTCCGCGTGAATAATCGACGCCGGAAGCAGAAAGAACAAGGTTTTTAAGCTCTTCTTTTTCAGATTCTGTTAAAATCTTATTAACCGCAACTGCAATGGAAAGACGTTTTATTGTACCTGGTGCATATACAACCTGTTTAACCTCTTTAGAAACGCTATAATTCACTGCTGTTTTTTGTTTTGAATAATTCAGATTGCGCTGGTTTACGTTATTTGGATTAGGCACATTGTTAGGATTTTCATAAGTTTCGACCTCTGTTTGAGAACTTGTAATTACGCCTTCGCCCTTATCATTAACCGGAATATAGCTTTCAATAGTCGATTTTGCAGAGTTAAAATCTATATCTGCATTAACCTGAACTGAAACATTTCCTTTTCCGACAATTTTCTCCAGAACGTCAGAAACTTTTTTAGCTGTGTCTTTTTCAAGATTACTCTTGAAACTCTCCATATCAGTTGAGTTTTTAGAAGTTTCATCCGAAAGGCTGTTTCCATTCTGGTCAGTAATAAACACCTGCTCAGGAGTCATTCTCGGAACTGCGTATGCAACAAGATTTTTAATCGCTTTAACCTGAGAGCTCTTAATTTTATAACCCGGTTCAAGCACAAGAACTACTGATGCAGTCGGTTTTTCATCATTATCATCAAATATGGAACGCTCAGGTTCAGCAAGCTGAACTCTTGCATATTTAACACCCTGAATTTTTTCTATAGAACGGGTTAATTCGCCTTGAAAAATTCTCTGTTTTGTTAACTTGTTTTTAAAATCTGTAGAGCCAAGCTGCATATCATCCAGTAGCTCAAACCCGCCGCTGCCGTCCTTTATTAAATCATTTTCTGCTACGAAAACGCGCATATCATCACGTACATTAGACGGTACTAAAATTGTTTTATGATCTTCGGAAACCTTATACTGGTATCCGTTTTTTTTCATACTTTCAACTATGCTTATTGCATTAACTTCGTTCAAATCTGAATATAATACTACCCAATCCGGCTCCATTGCTTTTGATAAGAAAAAAGTTGCCGCAACAATCGTAACGACAATCAGTGCAAGCATTCCAAGTTTCTGGTTCCCGTCTAAACCGTTCCATAACTTCTTCACATCATTAGCTAAAAGTGCAAAATAATTATTTTCCATATCTCCCCGCGCACAATCCTTCAATATAATAATATCTTATCAAGAAAATCTTTTCAAATTGTAAAATTATATTAACCTGAAATACCAGCTTATTAAGTAAGGAAAAGTATAAAAAAACGCGTTCTAAAAAATACCATATATCTTCTGGTAACAAAACTATTCCTGCTGTTCGCCAAAACCATCCGGAAGCTCCTCTTTAAGCAGCCTGCCAAATTCTTCAAAACTTAAACCAAGAGCCTGAACTATCCTGAATAAATTAGTTGAATATGTCCTATTTTTGCCCTGCTCTATCATATAAAGAGTAGTTTTAGAAATATCATTCTCATAACAGAAAATAGTAAACTTTAAATTCCTGCGCTTTCTCTCTTTATAGATGACCTGACCTATAGCTTTCTGCATTATTTTGTCATAACCTTGCATAAAATCAATAATAGTGCTAGTATTAAAAAAAATGTTTCGCAAGTCGGAAACATTTTAGGACAATTCAAAAATGCCCAAAAATTTACTTTTTAATTTGGACATCAAGTTTGACAAAAATTTTTTAGATTTCTGGCAGATAACATCTAAGAGCTCTATAAGAGCTCTGTTTCTTTAATATATCTAGGTCTGCCCTTAACTTCATTAAATATCTGCCCAATATATTCGCCAATTATACCCAGACAAAAAATTTCCAGACCGCCAAAAAATGCCAGAAGCACAACCAGAGTTGCCCATCCGCTCGGTGTATCGTGAAAGAAGTATTTTTCAAAAACAACTTCCATAGCAAGCAAAAAGCTTCCTAACATCGTCAAAACTCCAGTTGCTGCTATTATGCGTAAAGGCACAATACTAAAAGAAGTTATACCGTTCAATGCCAGACTTGTAAGCGAAAAGAAATTAAACTTAGAACATCCGGCTTTCCGCTGTTTTACATCAAAATGAACATAAGAGGTTTTTAAACCGATTTCATGAAAAAAACCGCGCAAAAATAATCCGGATTCAGAATACTTTTCTAATATCTCAAGCCCCCTGAAACTTACAAGTCTATAATCCGAGTGATTAGGCGGAATTTTTACGCCCAGTAAATTCATTAGCTTGTAAAAACAAAGTGCCGTATATTTTTTGAAGAAAGAGTCTGTCTTTCTATCATTTCGAATTCCTGACACAATATCTGCACCCTTATGATATTCATCTATAAAAGTTTCAATAACATTCTCATCCTGCTGCAAATCCGCATCAATAGAAACAACACAGTCACAGCCGATTTTTTTAACCCCGAGAAGCCCTGCTATCAAAGCTTTCTGATTTCCGTAGTTTCTTATAAATTTCACTGCTTTTACACGACTGCCATATATATTGTGCAGATTTTCTATAATCTCCCACGTGCAGTCTTTCGAGCCGTCATCAACAAGGTAAATATAACTTTCCGGAGAGATTTTTCCTTTTGCAATTATACTGTCAAGAACTCCTAAAAGTGTTTCTACAGTTGACTTAACAACGAGTTCTTCGTTGTAGCATGGAACTATTATTGCAAGTTTTGATTTGTTTTCGCTCATTGTATTCCTCTTGAAATTATAATACAATAAACATAATAGAAAAAGGATGCGCATGTCAGATAAAAAATTTATATTAAATGCCGATGATTTCGGTATGAGCGAAGCTTTTAACAGAGCCGTACTGGAAGGATACTCTTCCGGTATTTTAAAAAGCGCAAGTCTTGTAGCTAACGGAGATGCTTTTCAAGAAGCATGGAAAAACGTTATTCCTGCCTGCCCTAATCTTGGAGTCGGAGTTCATCTCAATATTATTGAAGGCAAATCTCTATGCTTAAATCTGGACAGATTAACAGATAAAGAAGGAAATTTTAATAACTCTTTTGGAATGCTTCTTTTGAAATCTTTGAACGTTAAAGATAAAGTATTTATGGAGCAGCTTGAAAAAGAATTCAGGGCACAAATCGAAGAAATAATGAATGTTACAGAAGTTACACACATTGATTCTCACGTACATACGCATTCAATCCCGAGAATTTTTGAACTCGTGTGTAAGCTGGCACAAGAATACGGAATTAAACAAATAAGAACACAGTATGAACAGCCGTACATTATTCCGGATGTTTTCAGACACCTGACTTTAAAATATCCTATTAATTTAATAAAAGTTGCACTGCTGAACTTTTTTACATTGATTAATGAGAGTAATGTGCAAAAGTATGAACTCAACACAAATGATTACCTTATAGGCGTTACATACACTTCTATGATGAACAGCCTTGCAATATCATACGGGCTTATGGCTATTAAGTATGACAAATTCACAGCAGAAGCCTTAATACATCCGTGCAGATACGAGGACGGAACTATTGATAATCATTTTGTAGAATTTCAAATAACAAAAAACCTGAAGTTGAAAGAAAAAATTGAGAACCTCGGGTTTGAAATTGTAAATTATAGAGATCTCTCAAAATGCGAAGAAAAATCGTCTGTATAATCATTTTAATTTTTCTGTTTGTTCTTTTTCTTATATTTTTGCATCCGAAAGAAAAAGAATACTATGTTCGTGAAGTTATTTCTCCAACAGAATTTATTCTTGATAACGGAGAAATTTTCAAAGTAAAAGGTCTGGAAAGTTTTGACCCGTATTTCAGCTCAAGAAATAAAGAGCTTGCTTCAAAACTTAACCTAAGTGAAGAAGAAGCGTTCGTCACAGGAAACCTTGGTAAATACTGGGCAAGAAATATTCTTGAAGGAAGAAAGATTAATATCTACGGCAGCGAAATTATTTATCATAAATTTAACTACCGTTCTATATTTATGAACTCGCCTTACTGCATCAAAGACGGCAGATTTGTTAACTCGAAAGCTTCTGAAAAAGTAATTAAAACCGTAAAGCGCACAAATTACCGGATACTAAACCTTGAAACTGACAAAGTCTATCCAATCTCACCTGATTTTATACCGGAAAACTATATTGTTATTAAAGGGGGATACAAGAAGAAGAAGAAACACACTGAAAAAAAGACAGAACACACAACAACAATTGAACTTAAGGATTTCAAACTCTTACTCACCGATTTCACACAAAAGCTCAAACCGGACAGAAAATGCTCAAGCAATATTTGCAAGGAAATCCTGAGTAATATTAACCAAGCCCAGAGTTCAATAGACATAGCAATCTACGGATATTCATCAGTACCGGCAATTGAACAGGCAATTAAAAATGCACAGCAGAGAGGAGTTAAAATCCGGCTGGTACATGATATGGACAGCAAAGGTAATAATATTTACGAAAATACCTTAAATCTTGCTAAACTAATACAAAATACGCAAAGTGACAGAAATTCTAAAGAAGCTTCTTTTATCATGCACAATAAATTTTACATATTTGATAATAAAACCGTAATCACAGGTTCTGCAAACCTTTCACATACAGATATGTCCGGCTACAATTCAAACGCAGTGGTTGTTATAAATTCAGAAGAAGCTGCAAATATTTACCGGAGAGAATTTGAACAAATGTACGAAGGCAGATTTCATTCTGTAAAAACATCAATGAATAAAACCTCTAATATTTATTTTTCACCTCAGGATAAAACCATAACAAACGGTGTTTTACCGCTTATAAAAGGTGCAAAGAATTACATTTACATTCCGGCATTTATTGTAATAGAAAACAGAATAATAGAAGAGCTTATCAGTGCTAAAAAACGCGGCATTGATGTAAGAATTATTGCAGACGCGCTCAACGCTTCTGCCAGACACTCGAGGGTAAAGGATTTAAGAGAAAACGGAGTCCCTGTAAAGATAGAGAATTACGCCGGAAAAATGCATTCAAAAACCATGATAATTGATGACAAATACCTGCTTCTCGGTTCAATGAATTTCTCTTACAGCGGTGAAAACAGAAATGACGAGAATTTTATAATTCTTGCAAATCCTGAGGCTGCAAAGTTTTATAAAAGCTTTTTTCTGTATCTCTGGGATAAAATTCCTGACAAATGGCTGAAATATTATCCAAAAGCTGAAAGTTTTGATTCGGTAGGTTCTTGCTCAGACGGAATAGATAATGATTACGACGGGCTTATTGACAGTGCGGATGAAGGCTGCCGAGCGAGGGTAGAGAAGAGTTAAACTGTGTTAAACTAAAAAAAGGAAAGTCTTGCAGTGTGTGCAAGACTCAAAAATATACATTTACCCCACTAATTTTATACCACAATAAAACAACTTTGTCAACTACTACGCACGTAAACAAGTTGTCAGGTAAAAATTAGTGTCATTCTATTCGTTTGCGGACAATTTTTCTCTTACAAGAGTTTCTACCTGATTTAAAATTTCAGGATTTGCAGCAAGAAATTCTTTTGCTTTATCACGTCCCTGTCCGAGCTTATCATCATTAAAGCTGAACCAGGAGCCTGCTTTTTTAACAATATCCAAATCAACAGCTACATCCAGAATATTTCCTATTTTGCAAATACCCTTTCCGAATATAATGTCAAATTCTGCGGTTCTGAAAGGAGGTGCAACCTTGTTTTTCAAAATACGAACTCTGACATGGTTTCCGATGTCTTCTCCGTCACCCTTCAAACCTTCTACACGTTTGATTTCCAAACGGACAGATGCATAATACTTAAGTGCATTACCGCCTGTAGTTGTTTCAGGATTACCGTACATAACACCGATTTTTTGTCTTAACTGGTTAATAAAAATAACTGTTGTTCTTGTTTTTCCTATTATACCTGTAAGTTTTCTTAAAGCTTTTGACATTAATCTGGCCTGCAAGCCCATCTGCTGGTCTTCCATAGAGCCTTCTATTTCAGCTTTTGGAACAAGTGCAGCAACAGAGTCAACAACGATTACATCAACAGCACCTGAGCGTACAAGTTCTTCTGTAATATCAAGAGCTTGTTCGCCTGTATCAGGCTGAGAAATAAGAAGTTCATCAACATTAACGCCTAGATTTCTAGCGTATTCAGGGTCAAGTGCGTGTTCAGCATCAACGAAAGCAGCAATACCGCCTCTTTTCTGGCATTCTGCAACAATGTGCTGTGCAAGCGTTGTTTTACCGGAAGATTCAGGCCCGTAGATTTCTATAATACGGCCGCGCGGAATACCGCCGACACCGAGCGCTACGTCAAGTGCTAATGCGCCTGTAGGTATAGTTTCAACACTTACAGCAGGTTTGTCGCCAAGCTTCATTATGGCACCTTTACCAAAATCTTTTTCTATCTTGTCGATTGCAAGCTTAAGCGCTTTTGCTCTTTCATCAGATGTATTTACTTCTTCTTTCTCTTTTACTGCCATGTTTTTCACCCTATTGGCGGGCTTCATCCCGCTTCATTACTAATCTGTTTTTACCTTCCCCAGAAGCCCTTTTGAACTGACTACCGGCTTTGCGTGCGCCTGACACCCTACTGGCGGGCTTCATCCCGTCATACTACTAACTTTTGCTTACAACATAAAATTCGCATCTTCTTCTTTTTTAATATAGAATCCGCATAGAAGAGGTTTAAAGCTGTTTAAAACATTCTTTAATTTAAAGTTTTCTTTGTTCAGCTCATTAACTTTATTTTTCAAATTTTCGTTTTCAGTCTTGCATCTTACAAGCTCTAACACTACATCGTCCATACCTTCAAGCTTTTCATCGATAAGCTTTGTCATTGATGTAGTAATATTATTTTCCATCTTGTTGAGGGTTTCCAATAAACCGTTAACTACGGCCTGTGAGTTTGGTTTTGTCATAACGGGTAATGTCGCTTTCTTTTCATTCATTCCTGTAATCACTGATGATTTAGCATTTCTTAATTTCTTAACTTCATCTACTGAAAAATATATTTGACCTTTATGGTCTTTTCTCGGGGTAACTGAAGTTTTTTTACATAATTCAACTATCTCTTTATTATCAACATTTAAAAGTTTTCTTACATCATTAGGTAAAAGTACTTTATTAGCATTCATTTTAAAAAATTCCCCTCTATCTATACCCAATAGATATTCTAATCAATAAAAAAAATTATTTCCACTATTTGTTACAATTCGTAAAGGATAATAGTTAATACAGCAAATTTTTTATTTAGCAGTTTTGTGTTAAACAGCACTAGCCAAAAAGGAATTTAAATGAACATTACATTACACTCTAACGCACATCATATTGTGCAAATAAAACAACCGGTTTTTCAAGCTTCAAACAGAATTACAGAAGTACGCGCAAATGAAACGGAACAAGAATGTCTGCTTGCTTTGCGCAAAGGAATGATAAAAGCAGATGATAGAGCAATAGACTGGAATAATCCTTCGGGCGACAGAATTCCATTTTTTCATTATCTGGTAGAACGAGATTATATAACTGCAGTAAATTATCTTCTTGCAAAGCCTGAAAACAGCAGAAAGTATGTTAATCTCGCGGCTAATGGAAAGACAGCACTTGATATAGTAGTAAGTCACAAAATGGAGACCCTTCTAAGATCTAGAGGAGGACTCTATTATGAAGAACTCCGTGCTCAAACTGCTAACACTGATGCAAAAACTGTTTCTGCTAAAATTTTTATGGATGACCCTGTAAAAGTAAAACCGGCTCAGATGCAGCCGATTAAAGGGGTAAATAATCGTTTGGAGGACTCAAATCAAACGACTCCGCCTAAAACAGATTACTTTGACGCTTTTGAAGAAATGGAGGATGACCGTTTGGAGGGCTCAAATCAAACTACTCCGCAGGGTGAAAAAGGGGTAAATGACCGTATGGAGGGCTTAAATCAAACTACTCCGCAGGGTGAAAAAGGGGATTATGAAGAAATTCCAACCGCTCAAGAAGACCCTCAACAGCAGAAAGTAAAAGAAGAAAAATATAAACTACCTTCTTCATACAAAAACTATCCTGTTCTGGAAATTACAGAAAATGCCCCGAAAACCATTGACGAAATCATCGGGATGGACAAAATAAAAAATGAATTAAGAGAAAACATAATTATCCCTCTCAACGAGCAGTCTGTAAATGTTACTTTAAAAGCCAATGACATTGATATTCCAAACGGAGTTTTAATTGAAACCGCCGAAGATACAGTCAATATTGTAAAAGCTCTTGCAAACGAAACTAAAATGCCGGTTCTGCAATTATTTACGCCTCAGGAATTAAAACCGATGCTTAAAGACATTGAAACCGAATATAAGAATAACGGGAAGAAAACAATAATATTAATAAGAGGTTTTGACAAGTTCTTTACAACAGGTGCAAACTGTGATCTTGATAAAAAGAATTTTCTTCTCTCAATAGAAAATTGCGGTGATAGAGGCGCTCTTCTTGTTGCAACAGCAGATAAAAAATGCGACATTGATTCTAAATTTCTGAGTCCGGAAGTTTTTGACAAAGTGCTTGAACTTAAAATTCCTGACTTGAAAGATAGAAAAGAATATCTTTCACAGTATTTTAAAGACAAATATCTATTCAAAAATTTAAATACAGAAGAAATGATTGAAGAAATAGGGCTTAAAACAGAAGGTTTCAAATACGCAGACATTGAAAAAGTACTTGAAGAAAGCGCAAGAACATCTGTATCAAATCATAAATACGAAATTGAGCCAGAAACCATCAGAGAAGAACTTGCGGAATTTACTAAACAGGCCGGTATTTGTCCTGTAGACGAATATAATAGAACAACAATGTATGATACTCCGGAATTTAAGCGCATTCCTGTTGAAGCAGGCGAGATAATGAAGCTTGATGAACTTGGCGGAATGCCTGATATAAAGAATAAGCTTAATAAATTATATATAGAACCATTCAAGAACCTTGACAAACTTCGCGAACATTTAGGAAACAGCGCCATTCCTGACGGAGCAATTTTTTACGGTCCGGCAGGAAACGGTAAAACTTTGACAGCAAAAGTTCTTGCAAGAGAACTCGGACTACCTTTCTATGAAACAAAACTTTCCGATGTTGCAAGTTCTTATATTCACGAAGTAAGCAGACGTATAAGAGAAATGGCAAAACAGCTTAACGACAAATACGCAGCAACCGGCGAAATGTCAGTCTGGTTCTTTGATGAATTTGATTCAATGGGGGAAGCACGCGACGGTAATACTGCAAGCCACAAGCAGGAAGTTACAGACACACTTTTACAGGAATTTAATAATCCTGCCTCCAAAGGTTACATTCTTATTGCTGCAACAAACGACCTTGAAGGTGTTGACCCGGCCCTGAGGCGCCGCGGAAGATTAGGAAACTGGATTGGCTTTTCAAACCCTGACACAGAAGCCCGCATTGACGTAATCAAAAAAGAACTTGCAAAAACACCTTTCACAAAGGAATTAAGCGAAAACAGAGAATTTCTTGAAAAGGCTGAAAAAGAATTTGACGGAAGTTCAATGTCGTCAATTGTTTCTGTACTTACTGACGCTAAACGTGAAACAATCCTTACCGGTAAAGCTTTTGACGAATGCATAAAAGAATGTTTTGACGACCACAATAAGCGCTTAATGGGCGAATTTTGCAACAAGGCGGGACTTAAGCCGCACCAATATAACGAATGGGATTTTCAATCTCTTGACGAGCTAGGCGGCATGGAAGATGTCAAAAAACAACTTGAAGAAAACATTATTGATATCTGGCGTCCGGAAGTCCGCGCAGCGCTCATTGCTAACAAAAGAAGCCTCCCTGGCGGGGTAATTCTTGAAGGCCCTCCAGGCACAGGTAAAACCACAATTGTGGAAACTCTTGCAAGACAAATGGACGTTCCGCTTTACAAGATGAATTATTCTCAGGAAGGAAATGAGTACATACACGGTGTCGCAAGAAACGTTACAGACATTTTCAACCGTCTTGCACTTGAAGCAAAAATAATCAAGAAACCTGTAATGCTTTTCTTTGATGAGGCAGAAAAATTCTTCCCGCGCTCTGCAGAAAGACATCAGGTTGAAGAAGTAAATACATACAAAGACCTTATGAACACCGCTGCTGCAAGCGGAATAATACTTGTGGCTGCAACAAACCATATTAATATGGTTAATCAGGAAATTACAGGCAACCCGAGAAGAATGGGAACAATAATCCATGTCGGAAACCCGGATTTCTCTTCAAGAGTAAATCTGTTTACCAAGCTTCTTAAAGATTTGCCGATACTTGAAAATTCTCTCAATCATTCGCATTTCGAAAAACTGGCAAGTTTATCAGAAGGATTTTCTATAGGTAATATAGCCGATACAATCGATAAAGTAATCACTCAGGCGATTAAAAAGCGTATTAACATTCAGCCGGAAATTCTTATGCGTGCATTCACTGCAAAAGGAAGGATTTAAATGCAAATTCAAAAAATACAAAACAATTATAACCAAAACTTCCGCGCTTTACACGCAGACAGGAACGCCCTGAAAGAGCTTAACTGCCGTACAGCCGATATACTCAACAATCGTTCAATCAAAGAATGCGCTGATAAGTATGAAGTTCTGCTTAAACGTAAAAAAATTAATATTACAAAACCTTACGATAAATTTATTACAGCAGTATGGGCATCTGTTTCAAGTGTGATTGGCGGAGGAATCGGTTTAATCAGTATTACCGGTGCAGGCGCAGAAGCCGCTTTTTTACCTGTACTTGCAGGATTAACAATTCCGCCGGCCCTATTTCTATTAGGAACTTACCTGTACCATAATAAACCTTCTTATCAGTATTCAATTCAGGCCGGCAAAAAAATATCCGATAATCAGTTCGGAAAACATGTACTGGGCGGAACATTATCAAGAGAATTTATTGTTGCTGACAAACGTGACATAAGAGATGTTCATTCGCTTGGTGAAGACATTGAGAAAAACGATTATGACAAGTTTTTGGATCTTCTTGATAATTACCATTCCGATGATGTGATATCTATCTTAAAAGACAAAAAAATTAAAGAAGAATTCAAAGACGGCGAGCATTTTAATTTCAGCGTTGATGCAGATGATAACACGCTTTTAACAAAGTTTTTTGACATTATTCCAACAGAAGAAAATCAAAAAGATTACAACAAAATCCTTGATAGTATGAAAGATATGAAAAAAATCAATTTCAATCAGAAAGACAGCTTCGGGATTTCTGTACTGGAAAAAATTCTTAATGCAGAGAACAGAAAAGCGCTTAATCTGGTTAAGGATTTTGAATTTGAATACTCTCCGGAACTGGACTCTGCGTATGAAAATATTTCAGACGAAAATTTTAAACTTAGTGTCAAAGACCTGAAAATAAAATTTACACACGCGATTGACGCTGTAAGAATAGACTCTGCTAAAGCATTAAAGATTGCTATAAAAGAATTTGACTCACCGCTATGCGACAAAAATAAAGAAGTAAAAAACTTGCTTGACTTCTATCACAGCAATACCCGTCGTTACGGCGCATCAGCCGGCGTTATGCAGGTAATGGAAGTTTTTGAAGAAAATGAAAGGCTGTAAAAATGAATATATCACCTGTACAATCCCCGCAAACTCAGAATTTCAGAGGGCTTCACGTTAGCAAGAAAGCCTTAAAAGGACTTGAATGCACTGAAGACGCTTTGTTAAAAATACCGGAAATTAAAGAATGTGCAAAAAAATATGAAGTACTTATTAAAAGAGGCAAAGTTAACGGCCATAAAAACCTTGATTTTATTATTACGGCTCTGGGTGGAATGCTATCATCCGCAATAGGCGGAACAATAGGATTTTTTATCTCAATGTATATGTGTATGAAGAATAAAGACATAACAGCCATAGAGTCAGCGCTGCCAATGCTCGGCGGAATGTTCGGCGGCCCTCTTCTATATACAATGGGAACTATTTTATATCGCAACAAACCAACTTACGAATACACTGTGCAGGGTGGAAAGGGAATAACTCATAATGCTCTGGGTGAAACACAACTTACAGGTACAAAATCTAAAGAATACCGGATTGATAAAGATAACTGGCATGGTGTAATCCAGAATATGACTAAAGAAATTCAGGATGAAGATTTTGGCCGCTTTAGCAGATCAGTCAAAAAATATAATATTAATGAACTCGACAATACAAAAAATATTCTCAATATTCTGAAAGACCCTGTGATTAAAAATGAGTTTTCAAACGGCGACTGCTTTAATTACAAAATAGGGCAAACATCCCTCTTAAATAAATTCTTTGACATTATTCCTACAGAAGAAAATCAAAAGGATTATGACGAAATCCTGCAATCTATGAAGAGTATGAAAAATATTGATTACAATCAGATTGATGAAAACGGTATTTCTGTTCTTGAAAAAATCATAAACTCTGAAAACACTAAAGCTCTTGAACTTGTTAGAAATTTTGAATTTGAATATTTAAGAGAGCTTGATTACGCTTACGAAAATATCCAAAATGATACATTCAAAAGAAAAGTTAAAAATCTGAACATTAAATTTCCTCATGTTTTTGAGGCTTTGAAAAATCAATCACCTGATGCGCTTGATGCTGCTTTTGAAGAATTGAACTCACCTTTCTGCAGAAAAGAAAAACTTGTAAGAGAAATGATTGATTTTGCTTCCACAAACTGCAGAGGCAGTTTTCTGGCAAATGTTCTGTTCAGAAAACTTCAGGATGAAAACCTGCTTCCAAAAGATGCATATGACAGAATGATTGCTGAACGTGAAGACAGATATAACAGGTGGAGATAGAAAATGAGAATTTATTCACAATATAATAGTCAAAACTTTCAAGCCCTCCATGTCAATCCCAAGACTTTAAAGCGACTGGGCACAACAAAAGAAGCACTTTTAAAAAATGCGTCAATAAAAGATTGTAGTGACAGAGCAGAAGTTACTTTGAAGTCAAAAAGACATTATGATTTCAAAGAATTTTACAGAGAAGATATTGAAGCTATAAGCACATTAACCGGTTTAGCAGGAGGATTAGTCGGCGCTGCAGGTACACTTATTGAAGGATTATTACGTGCACTTTCACTGGTAAAAACTGACGCTGCTTTATGGTGGCCTTTTGCAGCAGGATGCAGCATTCCGGTTCTTTCTATAGCTTCGTATCTTATAAGCAGAATTATTCCAAGAATCAGATACACAGGAGAAATTCAAGCCGGTGACAGGATAGAAAACAACAAGCTCGCCGGACGAGTAACCAAACAGCATGAATTTTATGAAAAAGATAATTATAAGCTCGCAGAAGAGCTTATGAAAAAAGGAAACAATGATTTCAGAATGGTTATGACTAAGTATACAATCGATACCCCAAAAGGAATACTCAGTATACTAAATGATGATAAAATTAAAGAAAATTTCACAAACGGCGACTGTTTTAATTACAAAATCAATGAACAAGGGGACACGCTGTTAACCAGATTTTTTGATATTATCCCTGATGCGGATAATCAGAATGAGTATAACCAAATTTTAGACAAAATGAAAAACATGAAGGGCATAATCTATAATCAGAAGGATAGTTTCGGAATTTCGGTGCTTGAAAAAATTCTTAATGCGGAAAACTTTGCAGCCCTTGAACTTGTAAAAGATTATAAGTTTCCATACTCAGAAGAGCTGGACGATGCCTGTAGCAATATCGCTGATAAAAACTTTAAAAATAAAGCTTTAAATCTTAATTTCAGCTTTCCTCAAATTGAAAATGTGCTTAGCGAAGGCGGCTATTTGGACCAGGTTTTACAAAAATTATCAGCTTCACCATTTTTTAATGCTAATAAAGACAAACTATCTAAAGAAATTCTTGTATACACTGATAATTGGAATAAGAGCTACCGTTCAGAATTTCTGTTTCCGGTACTGCTAAAACACGGCATGCTTCCTAATGAAGTAATTGATGCAAGAATAGAAGAATTAAAAAATGTGGAAACTGAACAAAGGCTCAGAGAAGCTTCAAATTACGGATTTTATTCATAAGGAAAGGTAAATATGATAATAAACAGAATTAATATACTAAGTTTCAAATCAAACGAACACAGAGAAGCAGAACTTCGCGAGCTTCAGCGCTTGAGAGAATTGCGGCGCCGGTATGAGGAAGAAAAACTTATCCAGAGTATGACTTATCCTGAAATTGATAATCAAATAAGCACAAAGGCAGCAGCTTTCTTTTCAAAATTCACCTGTGCTATTCAGAACGCTTCCGAACATAATGTTATGGAATTTTTCGGTGATGAAAAAACAGCACAGGAATTGAGAAAAAATCTCTCACCCGAGTGTCAGGCTGACAGCAAAATGCTCAGAGAAGAAATTCAAAAGATGGAAGAACTCAAAGACCCTGTGATGACACTTATCTGTGCAAACAGAATGAAAAAATTTGCTCCGAAACAGGGAATACTTTCAGAAGAACAACATACAAATTTTGTAGAAGGAATAAAGAAAACTATTTCAACAATAGTAAGAAATTCTAACCTCGATAGGTTTGAACCGGAAGATAAAGCCTCAATTTTAGAAATGGTGCAAAAAGTAGAAGCTTCTGACTCGGTAGATTTCGGGATAGAACAAAAACTGAGAGTTCTGGTAGACAGATTAAACTCAAAAAAATTCAAACCCGGATTTATACCGCCTGTAAAAGTTCGAGAACTCGACTGCGGAAAGATTAAGAGGTTTTTAAAATGAGAATAGGAAACGTAACAAGGCCGGATAACCTTTCATACAGAGGGTTACATGCGAGCCGCAAAAAATTGACAAGATTAGGTCTCAACAATTTACCGTATGTTCCGGAAATTGAGAAATGCGCTGACAAATACGAGATTGTTCTCAAGAAAACTGCCAGCATTGTTGACAAAAGACACAAGATTATAAACAACTCGCTCATTGCAGGCGGGATTGGCATGATGGCAGCTGGAGCATTTGTATCTGAAATTATCACAGCTGGTATGATAAGCATCGGTTTTACATCTTTAATTCTTGGGATGACACTCAGGATAATAGATGCTGAAGATGCCGATAGAAATATAAACAAACACGCTTTACAGGGCGGAAAATATTTCAAAAATAACAAGGTTATACGCTCGGTTTCAAAAGAATATGGGCTTAACACACACATAGATATAGACACCATAAATTACATCGGAAAAAAAATATACCACGAAATTGAACAACAGGAAATAAACAGATTTCTTTTGCTTCTCGCAAAATATAGACCCGAAACCGAACCGGCGCAGTATTTGTCTGTTATAAAAGAGTTCGGTGACACAAGCTGTATGAATTACAAAGTTGATATGACAGGTAACACTCTGCTTACAAAGTTTTTTGACATTGTTCCGAATGAAAAAAATCAGAAAGCTTATAACAAAGTGATTGAAAAATTGAGAAAGACAAAAGATATAGATTACAACCAGAGAGATAATTTTGGTATTCCTATTCTTGAAAAAATTCTGAATTCAGAGAACTCTCAGGCGCTTGAGCTTGTGAAGGATTTTGAGTTCGATTATTCACCGGAACTGGATTACGCTTTTGAAAATATTTCTGATGAAATTTTCAAACTCAAGGCCAAAAACCTGAATGTAAAACGAATTTAAATATCGCTGAATACAGGAGGAACAGCCGATTTGTTCTCATAATTCAGTCTTATATTAGTTGGAACAGTCAGCTCAATAGGTGCAGAAATATATTCAACCTTAGAAGCCGGCATGGTTGCGTAAACTTTTCCGTCAATATCTACGCATTTAACAGCGCAGTCAAGCAGTTCTTTACTTCGCTCATCAGGGCTCATCATCTCCAATTCCAAAGCCTCATCAATTAACTCTTGCTGCTCTTTTAAATTCCTATCCTGAGGAAAAAATCTTCTTCCGCGTCCGCTTGACTCAATCAAATGCGATTTATCAAAACTGGTAAGGTTTTCCGGTCTTAAGTAAGGAATATTTTCAAGCGCAGAACCTGTCATTTTTTCGAGTTTGGAATAAATTTCCTCATACAAACGTCTTGTTTCGCTCTCTCCTACAAGCTCATTGCCTTTGTAATCCGGTGCATGCCTGTATATTATGCTCGCCTTTCCAGTTCCAAAAAGTTTTAAAAACACCTTTAAAGCATTCGCCATCCTGTCTGTATAAACATTTCTGAAAAACTCTGCCCTGCTCTGATTATTCTCTCTCAAAGCCTCCCGCGACTTTTCCATAATCCCGGAAAAAGGATTAATAGAAACCTCAACTGATTTAACAAAATCTGGATTTTTTTCAATCATGCCGGCAAGTTCTTCCGAACTCTGCTGAGAATATTTAGATGCACTATTCCAGCCGGAAGTAACAAAAATTGAAGGAAGATTAATTTTTTCATAAATCATCTTTAAAGCTTCATTAACACTGTGGTTCCTGCTTTTACCCCTAATCGGAATATCAGAAGGATTAGAGTCATCAATTATATTAACATACTTGTTTCCCTGAAAAACATTGAACCCCAATCGCTCATTCAGCGCCTTAAACCCGTCAAGAAACCTTACTAAATCCTCAAATAAAATTGTGCCGTTTTTCAGCGGCTTTGCATCCTTAAGGCAGTGTGAGCACCCTAAATTACACCCTCTGAAAAGATTAAGAGTTTCAAACCTTTTAGTAATAAAAGCAATATCCTTAATCCCAACTCTGTCAAAAAGCGGAATACCCTTTTGAATACCCTCAACATGCTGGGGATTTATGCGGGTAAGCGGGAAAGATGAATTTTTTATATTTGCAGGAATATGGCTTAAATTCATACTGTTATAAAAAGCGTAAAAATATTTTTTGCTTTATAAATTCTTAATATTAAAGCTATTGACCTATAATAAAAAAAAATGATAACATTACTTGAGTGTTAAACATACAATTATTAAGAACGGAGGAAGCGTATGGAATTTCATCACCAGCCATTAAACGGCGCAAGCTACACAGATGCCGACATTAAAAGACTCATAACTGAGTACAATGTTCAATTCATCAAATTACAGTTCGTTGACATAAACGGACAGGTTAAAAATATGGCTGTTCCTTCGGAACACATTGACAGAGTGCTTAATAATGAAATTATGCTTGACGGTTCATCTATTAAGGGCTTTAGAAACATTGAAACATCTGACATGTTTTTCTATCCTGATAAAAACACTTTCCAGATTCTACCGTGGCAGGAACATGAAGGGAAAAATTCTGCCAGATTGATTTGTGATATATACAATTCTGACGGAACACCTTTTGAAGGATGTCCTAGATGCAACCTGAAAAGACTTATGGCAGAAGCTCAAAAGCTTGGTTTCTCAATGAATGTAGGGCCTGAAGCTGAATTTTTCTTATTTGAAAAAGATGACGATGGACATATTACAACCAAAACACACGATAGAGCAGGTTATTACGATGTAGGACCGGATGATTTAGGAGAAGCTGTACGTGCTGATATCGTAAGCACTCTTCAAGAAATGGATTTTGATATAGAAGCTTCTCACCATGAAGTTGCTGACGGGCAGCACGAAGTTGATTTCAAATACTCTGATATTCTAACAACTGCTGATAATGTTGCTACTTTCAGAGTTGCTGTTAAAGCTGTTGCTGCACAATATGGTTTGCACGCAACATTTATGCCAAAACCTGTTTACGGTATCAATGGCTCTGGAATGCACTGCAACATTTCGTTATTTAAAGACGGAAAAAACGCTTTCTACGATGAAAACGCTGAATACCAGCTTTCTGATACAGCAAAATACGCAATCGGCGGTATTTTAAAACACGTTAAAAGCATAACAGCAATACTTAACCCGACAGTTAATAGCTACAAACGACTCGTTCCGGGTTACGAAGCACCGGTTTACATGGCATGGTCGCTCGCTAACAGAAGCGCTCTTTTAAGAGTTCCGGCAAAACGCGGTATGTCAACGCGTGTTGAACTCCGTTCACCAGACCCTAGCTGCAACCCGTACTTAGCATTCGCAACAATTCTTGCTGCCTGCTTAGACGGCGTTAGAAATAAAATTGAACCGCCTAAACCGGTAGAAGCTAACATATACAAACTTTCTGACAAAGAAAGAAAGAAAATGAGAATTGAATCTCTTCCGGGAAGCTTAAAAGAAGCTTTGTATTATATGGATAAATCGTTGATAGCAAAAACAGCTTTAGGTGACCATATAGTAGAAGAATTTATGACTGCAAAAGATATTGAATGGGATTCTTTTAGAACCTATGTTTCCCAGTGGGAAATCGACAGATATTTAGCTAGATATTAATCCATATGAAAAGGCGGTAATAAAATTACCGCCTTTTATTTATCTTTGTTTAATTCATATAAAAATCTCAGGCCTTCCAGAGTTAAATAAGGATTAACAAAATCAAACTGCCTGTTCATGTATTTAGAAATCAAAGAGGAATATCCTCCCGTTGCAATAATAACTGCCCTGTCACCAAGTTCAGCTTCACACTGCTCTATCAAACCTTCTATGGCGCAGGCAGAACCTCTGATTACTCCGGACAAAATCGCATCAGCTGTGTTATTCCCAATAGCCTTATCTACAGTATTTGCATCTATCTTAGGAAGTTTTGATGTACTCTTATTCAGAGCCCGAAACTGTAAATTCGGTCCAGGCATAATCACACCGCCCAAAAAGTCCCCGTTTTTATCCAATATATCAAATGTTGTTGCAGTTCCTATATCTACAATTATTGCAGGCTTAGAATACAGCATATATGCGCCGCAGGCATTTGCTATCCTGTCAGCTCCGGCTTCTCTCGGATTTTTTAGTTTTAAATTAATTCCTAAATTCAATTTATTCGTAAGAACTATTGAATTTAGATGAAAAACATTATCTGCTGCATGTTTCAGAGTTCTTGTTAATTCATCTACAACAGAGGCTATTATACATGCAGTGATTTTGTATTTTTTAAACAGAGTATGCAGTAATATTTCATATTCTTCCTGCGGAAGCTCTTTATCCGAAGGCAGTCTGAAAGTTTCAAGAATACTCTCGTCCTCAAAAACTCCGAGAGTAATATTTGTATTACCTATATCAATAGTTAGAAGAATCATAATTTACTCACTGTAATTACTCAATGCTGATTCAAGAATTTGTATCATTTCTTCTCGATAAGATTTCGGGTTCATGATTTCGCATTGAGCACCATATCTCAATAATCTTGATAACAAAATCTCTTTACTTTCGTTGTGGTTTGAGATTGTAACACTCTCACCATCATAAGCTTTTATTACACTTTCATTCTCGCGTAAATGATAACCCGGCGCAAGAGCACCGCTTAATTTAAATACAACTACCTGTTCACTAAAGCTCTTAACAAATTTTTCACTTAGAACTTCTATTCCGGAAATCCTTTCTGTATCAACCATTTTGTCTTTATTTTTACACATTACATGAAAAAATGTTTTTCCTTTATTCTCAGCTATATTAAGCGGAATGCAATCAAGAATAGATTTATTTTTAAACATCAAACGAACTTTTCTTTTATCTTTAATTGCATGTTCAAAGAGTTCTGCAGAAATATGATATGTTTCCTTATCAACTCTTGCAATACCTTTGTTTGAAAATCTATTCAGCTTATCAATAAAATTATCAAAAATCTTATTGTACTTGCTCGACATGTTTTCTCTTATAATATTTTGAAGTCTTTCAAGCAGACCTATGTCACCGCTTGTAAGCTCAAGACCAAAAGGCATGCTCGCAACAAAATATCTGTTATGAATTTTCAATATATTAATTCCGCAATATCTGCAAGTATTTATATATTTGCTTATTACACTGTTATTAAATACAGGCTCTTCTTCACTCTTATTTAGCCTTTCAATAAGTTCCTGCATGGTAAAATTACCTTGAAGCAGAACTTGCAAAGTTTTTAAAACCTGCATTGAGGATAGATTTTTTTTAATAGAAATCTTATTCATTATAAACATTCCTCATATTTATCAGCTTTTGAATAATTTTTTCTCTAAACTCTTGCGGCTCAAGCACAGTACAGTTTGCGCCGAAAGACAAAATTCTCTGCGCTGCAAGAAAATCATTATAATATCTGCCCTCTATAATATATCCGTCATCACGATTTTCTAATATTACTTCATTTTCTTCTATGCCTGTAACTCCAAAATTTTTCAGGAAGAATTTCACAGTAGTATATTCAATTTCAACCTTGCTGCTGCCGGAAAATCTTGCTAATATTGCACCTATTCTTTTTATATTGAGTACTACAGATTTCTTTCTTATCAAATCAAAGCCGTAGAGATAAATCTTATCATTCTGGAAAACAATTCTATGTGCACAAACTTCTTTCTGCGAGTCATCTTTTGCCTGAGGTGTCCGGTAAGACAATCTCAAAGTTCTATTCTGCCTGCAATCTTCAATCAAATCCTGAATAAATTCTGTATCAAATGTTTTGAGCACAGAAAGTCCGCGCAGAGTTTCTTTTGCCTCACTGTCATCAATATATTCGGCTAATTTTTTGAAAAGTTCATCATATTTTAGTATCAATTCAATATTAGAACTGTCTTTAATTTTTTTGTAAGCTTTTTTAATAACATGAATTTCATCCTTTAAAATATTTAGTGAAAAAGGATGCTTAAGCAGTCTATATTTAAAACCTGTTTTTGCATTTGCTTTTGTAATCTCACATCCGGAAGCTTTTAAAGTATTAATATCAATTCTCAGAATATCATCAGAATGTTCAGGTTCAAAAATATTCAGGTCTGTAAAAATTTCTCTTATTTCCTTGAGAGATCTCGGCGCTTCAATAAGAAGTCCTAAAAGAACTATACCTCTTAACCCTGTTAAAGAAACTTGATTTAACTCAGATTTGTCAGCAGGTTTAAACAAAACACCATTCCCTCTAAACTTTCAAAACTATATTTATTATTGGCACAAATTGTTTAAATATTCAATCATATTTTCACAATATCTTCTATCAGCAGAGCTGAAAGGTATTACATCTCCCGAAAGACTTTTCTTAATTTTGGCAATAACTGCCTGCTGTTTGCCTTTTGGAACATAGTCAATCTTGGTTGCAACTGTAAATATCGGGAGGTTATAATTTTCAACCCACTCGCGCATCTGGTAATCGTTCTTTTGAACATCATGCCTTGCATCGATAAATTGTATTAATGATTTTATCTGTTTTCTGTTAAGAAGGTATTCTTCAAGATATTTCTGCCATCTTGCCTGAGCCTCTTTGGAAACCTTTGCATAACCATATCCCGGAAGGTCTGCTATTGTAAAAGTATCAGCAAAATTAAAGAAATTAATTAATCTTGTTTTTCCGGGTGTATTAGAAGTTTTTGCAAGTTTTTTGTTGTTTGCAAGCGCGTTAATAAAAGATGATTTACCCACATTTGATCGCCCCAGAAGCGGAAATTCCGGAAGAGAAAAATCCGGACACTGTGAAAGTTTTTCAGCACTTATGATAAATTCTGCATTAAGTTTATTTATCATTTATCACCCTTTCTTTTTCTTTTACCCCCGCTCTGTGTGTCACAAGAGAAAGTAACTTATAGACTTTTTCATTATTTACCACCGTAATCTGCGCTTTATTCTTCAAAAAACTAACATCAATCGACGGCTTATGTTCAAAAATATTTTCTGTCTGAATACTAACAATTTGTACAAAATTATCCCTCAATATGCTCAGGGGTTCTTTTAAAAATGTTTCGAAAGTCTTAAAAATATTCATATGTACCGCTTCAAACTTTAGTACAAATATTGTATAATAGTTGCAGGGTAAATGCAAACATGGACAGCAGGGAAAAAGAATATATTGAATCTTTCAAAACGTATTTGAGTGTAGAAAAAAACTTTTCAGACCACACTCTAAGCGCATACAATTCTGACATTGTAAGCTTTATTCTCTGGTTAAACGGTACGAGCTGTGTTAACGCTGATTTTAATAAGCTGCGTGAATATTTGCATTTTATTCAGAGATTTGATTATAAGAAGACAACTATTGCGAGAAAAGTTGCTGCAATACGTACATTTTACAAATTTTTGTTTCGTGAAAGATACATTGACTCCGACCCTGCAATCTCTTTATCCGCCCCGAAAAGACCAAAGTCACTTCCGAAATTTCTAACACCTGAGGAAGTAGAGCAGATACTAAATAACGTTAAAATTGACACGCCGGCAGGATTTAGAAACAGGGTTATACTAGAACTTTTATGGGCAACCGGAATGAGAGTTTCAGAGCTCAGCAATCTTAATTTCGGGGATTTGAATATTGAAGAAAACGAAATAAGAGTTTTCGGAAAAGGCGCAAAAGAACGTATTGTGCTTATGTCTGACAGGGCAAAAGGATATCTTGTTCAGTACATAAAATCAGCCAGACAGCTTCTTGCACCGGGATATGATATTGGAGATATCAATGATGATTCTCCGCTGTTTATAAATAACACAGGTTACAGACTTCAAAATAAGACAATAAGAAAAGTTATCAATGAAATTGTGGAAAAAATAGAACTTCCTAAAAAAGTTACACCTCACGTTTTCCGTCACAGTTTTGCAACAAAGCTTATTGAAAACGGTGCTGACTTGAGGGTTGTGCAGGAGTTACTCGGACATGCAGGAATTTCCAATACGCAGATTTACACACATATTTCTATGAAACACATGAAAGATGTTTACGAATCAGCCCATCCGCATTCCTAATTAATCACGACAATTTCCGGTATAGAGCCAAACCGGATTGGCAGAATGCTTGTTCCTATACCTTTTGTAATTATCATCAAATTATCGGTTTCTTTTATAACCCGTCTTGCAAATTTTGCACCGTATTCAGAGGGCACAACCGGTGCGCCGATTATAGGAAAACTTACCTGACCGCCATGAGTATGACCTGCCAGAATTAAATCAACTTTTTCTTTTACATCATAATAAACATCAGGGCTGTGAGTAACTAAAATTCCGGGAGATGCGGTTCCGTCAAGCGCTTTATTAATATCAGGAGAGCCGGTCTGTAAATCTTCCAGACCTGAAATATAAATACCTTTTAGTTTTGTATTACTATTTTCTAAGACTTTAATTCCGCTTTCATTAAGAACACGTGCAACTTTTTCCCTGTCATACCAGCCGTCATGATTTCCAAGCACGGTTACAACAGGTGAATTAATAGCTTTAAATATTTTAGTCTGTTCTTCTATAGCAAGAGTATTTTTGCCGTCATGACCTTTTATAAAATCACCGCCAAAAATAACAATATCAGGATTTTGCTCATTTATAAGCTTTACAACACGTTTCAGTCTTCCCCGGTCGAATTTTGAAATGTGAAAGTCGCTTGCAAAAACAATCCTTATTCCTTTCAAAGAGTCAACTTGATAATGCTTTACAACAAGCAGATGGGGTTCAATAAAAAACGCCCAGATAAATATAATTATGATAAGAAATGAT
>UNSK01000008.1 GCA_900552525.1 Candidatus Gastranaerophilales bacterium
AGAATTTTTTGATAATATTTGCAAAAAAGAATATTACATTATCAAAAGTTTTTGCAGAAAATTCTTGTGGATGATAAAATAGAAAGAGTACAGAGAGCTCTTACAGTTTAAGGGAGTAGCATAAAGGGGAAATTGATGAAATTAAGCAGCACATCGGCACAGAATTCTTTTAAATATGGATGGTTATTAGCGAGAATTTTTCCATATATTAAACCATACATGTTCAGGATAATTTGCGGGTTTTTAGTCGCAATTCCTCTTGGTTTACTTGATGGGGTCACAGCGTTTGCTCTAAAACCTTATATGGATTATGTTGTTGGAAAGCAAGACTGGGTATTTCATCTGTACGGCTATGAATTTACTTTAACCTGGCAGCTTTTTGCTTTCATTATTCCGTTTGGCGTAATCTTATTTGCAGGATTTCAAGGTGTTTTAAGATATTTAAATGACTATATTTCAGCTTGGACTTCTCAAAGAATAACTAACGATGTTAAAATGGATTTATTTCATAAGTTAATCTATATGGATCCTCAATTTTTTGACGAAAATCCATCCGGAATCGTTATTTCAAGATACATGAACGATCCACAGACTGCTTCTGCCGGTATTGTCGATCAGATTAAAACAATTACCACAAGTTTGTTTGGCGCATTAGGACTTGTAGCTGTTATGCTCTATAGCTCTTGGAAGCTAGCTTTAATTGGTGTTGCGGTTTTATGCGTTGCTTTTATTCCGGTTGCTCTTATTAGAAAGAGGATAAAATCAGCTTCTAATAAAAACATGGTAATCGGCGGTAACATAACCACAAATATCAATGAAACATATAACGGTAATAAAGTTATGGCCGCTTATGAATTGCAAGACAGGCAGGAAAACTATTTTAGAGATCAAATCTGGGAGTCTTTCAATGTCAATATGTCATTAACAAAGCGTTCAGCCTGGATGAGTCCTCTAATGTACGTAATTGCATCCTGTGGTATTGCTACAGTACTGGGCTACGGAACTCATTTAATAACTTCCGGACAAATGACTGCGGGTGCGTTTGCTTCTTTTGTTACTTCGTTGCTGCTTCTTTATAAGCCTGTAAAAACTCTCGGTAACACTTTGACAAATATTCAAAATATCTTTGTTGCAATGGGAAGGGTTTTTGAATTATTTGATTTACATCCTAATATTAAGGATAAAAAAGATGCAATAACTCTTAAAGGATTAAATAATAAAGTAGAGTTCAAAAATGTTTGTTTTGAATATGTAGAAAACCATCCGGTGCTTAAGAATTTGAGTCTTACTGTAAACAAGAACGAAACTGTTGCTATTGTAGGTAATTCCGGCGGTGGAAAATCTACTCTGGTTAATTTATTACCTAGATTTTATGACATTACATCGGGCTCAATTACAATTGACGGTATAGATATAAGAGATTTGTCGCTGCATTCTCTTAGAAGTCATATTGCAGTCGTTTTTCAGGATAATTTTTTATTTTCAGGTTCAATAAGAGAGAATATATTAATGGGAAATCCTGAAGCGACAGAAGAAGAGCTAAATCAAGCTATAGAATCAGCTCATCTTCAAGAAATGATAGAAGAACTTCCTGATGGAATTGACACTATTCTTGGAGAACGCGGCATGACATTGTCCGGCGGTCAGCGCCAGCGTGTTGCGATTGCAAGAGCTATGATTAAGAGTACTCCTATCGTAATTCTTGATGAGGCAACATCCGCACTTGATAACAAATCAGAAGCTATTGTGCAAAAAGCTCTTGATAATTTGATTAAAAATAAAACAGTATTTGTAATTGCTCATAGATTGTCTACTATCAAGAACGCTAATAGAATTGCTGTTATTAATGAAGGAGAACTGGTTGAGCTGGGAAACCATGATGAGCTTATGTCAATTCCTTCTGGACAGTATAAGGCTCTGTATGAAATGCAATTTAAAAAAGAGGAAGCTGCAGTATAAATGAAACTTTGTGTTATAGGTACTGGATATGTAGGATTGGTAGCAGGAGCATGTCTTGCAGATATGGGAAATGATGTTATCTGTGTGGATAACAACGAAGAAAAGCTAAAGCAGTTAGAGCAGGGGATTATTCCTATATATGAGCCTGGATTGGAGGAGCTGGTTACTTCAAATGTTTCAGAACACAGGCTAAAATTTTCTTCTGATTTAGATGATGCTGTAAAGAAGTCAGAAGTCTGTTTTATCGCTGTAGGAACCCCACAAAGAGACGATGGCTCTGCGGATTTGAGCAGTGTTTACAGCGTTGCAGAATCTATTGCAAAAGCAATGAACGGATACAAAGTTATTGTTGATAAGTCGACTGTACCAGTTGGAACTGCAGACGAAGTAACTCAAATAATACGTAAGAATACAGAGTTTGATTTTGATGTTGTTTCAAATCCGGAATTTTTAAAACAGGGAAATGCTGTGGACGATTTTCTTGCTCCGGATAGAGTAATAATTGGATCGGATTCTCCACGAGCAACTGCAATAATGCAGGAAATTTATTCACCATATCTGAGAACAGCCAACCGTATTGTTATTATGGATGTGAAATCAGCAGAAATGACGAAGTATGCAGCTAATTCATTTTTGGCAACAAAAATTTCGTTTATGAATGAAATCGCAACTCTTTGTGAAAAAGTCGGTGCAAATGCTGAAAAGGTTAGAATTGGCATGGCAACAGATATGAGAATAGGAAGCAAATTTTTATTCCCCGGTGTAGGCTACGGCGGAAGTTGTTTTCCTAAAGATGTAAAGGCTTTGATTCAGACCGGCTGTGAGCATGACTGCGATATGATGATTGTGCAGGCAGTTGATAAAGTTAATAAAAGACAGAAGGCTAACTTTGTATCAAAAATCGTAAATAGATTTGGCGAAGATTTAAAAGGGCTTACATTTGCTGTATGGGGACTTGCATTTAAGCCCAAAACCAATGATATGCGCGAAGCTCCGGCTATTTATGTGATTGAAGAACTTCTGAAAAGAGGCGCTTTAATAAGAGGGTTTGATCCGAAGGCTATGGATACTGCAAAACAGCTTTTTGGCGACAAGATTTTATATGCACAAAATGCATATGATGCTTTATCAGGAGCCGATGCAATGCTGCTTCTTACAGAGTGGAATGAATTTAGGCGGCCGGATTACGATAAAATGGCAAAGCTGTTGAAGCAAAAAATTATTTTTGACGGCAGAAACCAGTACGATAAAGCAAAATTAATTTCAAAAGGTTTCGAATATTATAATATAGGTGAATAGGCTATTTCACAGGTCGCATTTGAAAATCATATAAGTCTGATTCATACATAATCCAACAGTCAATTCCATTTTTATCGGCAACCTGCTGCATACGTTCTATATATTTCTGTTCCTTTTCGGGTTTTTCAACAATAAGAACTATACCGGGTTTTCTACAGGTTTTAATGCTGTAATAAAGGCACTGTCCAATACTTTCGTATACTTTATTAGCAAAATCAAATTCTATAGCATGGGTTTTAGTCAGACAATCAACACGGGTTTTATCATTGAGTCGATATTCCTTTACTCCAAGAACTTCACTGCACCACTTGCTTTGATACTGAGATTCGTTATGAAGTCTTTGAGAAGCATAAAGCGGTAATGCTAATGAAGAAAAAATAAAGATAATAAAAGTTTTAAGCCTGATAGCCTGCATTTCAGTTTATATAACCTTTTGAGGTATTTTAGCATATGGAGAATACTAAGTAAACTCGGGTACATGGCTTATTTTTATAAGGGTAGGAAATTAGTATAATAATAAAGTATGAAAAAGATATGAAAGGGAAATTTAAATGAAAGATGTTTTTGTGCTGCTTAACAACAATATAAGAGAGCTGTTTCGCCAAACCAGCTTTTGGATAGGAGTAATAATTGTATTACAAATTTTAATGATATGGCTTATCATATATGTTTATCTAGAGTTAAGTGACAGCAATTATCATTTTTATATGAATACAAAAACAAGTATGGAAAGTATACACCATGTCAAGATTGATAAATATGACGGCAGTTTTGAGCGTGAGCTGTCTACAGAAGAAAAACTAATCCGTAAGCAAAATCAAAGATGGCACTTAAGAAAGCTTTTTAAGTAGTAATTATTCAATATGTCCGAATAACAGCCAGTCAAAGTTTGTTTTTGAAAATCTGGTCTTTATCTTAAGCAATTCTTCTCCATTAGGGTATTTATTTTTCATAACAAATTCATTCAGTCTTTTTTCGGATATATCCAAGAATTTGGCAAACTCTTTACTGTCAAGGATTTTAGAAGCGACCTGAAGCATGAGCATACGTTTGCCCCACTGGTCAAAATCGTACTGAATGCCAAGGTTAAAATCCGGCAAGAGTTCTGGTTCTTTTGCAAGCTCAGGTTTGTATATGGAAACTCCATAATATTTTTCGATTTTTTGGAGTTCAGATACAGTAATCTCACTGTTATTTTTAGCCCTTTTGCTAATATTAGCTTTGCCGCAATCAAGAATTTTGGCAAAATCAGCGAGAAAAATTTTCTGATTAGTTAAATTTTGTAAAGTATCTTGAAGCTCTAAAAAATTCATGGCTGCCTATCGGTATACTAATACTTGACTATTTAGTTTACTTGTGGTATACTTTCTTTGTAAGCAAAATAGTTTGGAAAACACAATGTTAACGCATGGTGTTTAAATGTGATGAGAAAGAATGTAGTTTCTTAAGTCAACAAAAAAATTATACAGAAAATGGCGGTAAAAAGCAATTATTCAATCGTCTATTCTAAATAAACATAAGGATATCAGTATGATAGGGGATGCGCACCATACACCCTTTCACATGGTGCGCAGTACACCCTTAGGAGTAGAAACGGCTGACAGATAAATAGTAAAAACGAGTTTTTATTAACGCATACAGGGCAGTATGCGCAATAAGGATTTGTCTAGTCTGTTGGATGCCGTTACTCTGGCATCCTTTCTTTAATATTAGGGTTTACAATCTTGTTTAGTTTTAGTACAATATTAATTAACGCGAAGAGGGGTGTCCGAGCGGTTTAAGGTGCAATCTTGGAAAGGTTGTGTAGGAGTAATTCTACCGTGGGTTCGAATCCCATCCCCTCTGTTTTTAATTTTAAAACTAATGGTTAATAAGGAGAGATGATGAAAAAATTAAAAGGGTTCACACTTGCTGAAGGGCTTATAACTCTGACTATTTGTGGAATTGTTGCTGTAGTCGCATTGCCCGGATTGATGGCAAAGAGAGATATTGTTGAACATCATGCTCATTTACAGAAAGCTTATGCAGAGTTAAATGACTTTGCTTCATATTTTCAGGCGGATCACTCAATGACAGCTTCTGAATATTACCGTATAAATGGGTCAACAGAGTTTTACAAAGAGTTTGGAGATTATCTGGCGACTATGTCTAAGGTAAGTGATTGGCGTCATGATTCTGATTCATCTGTTACCAAACCTTATGATTTTTATACACTAAAAACTCATGCAAAACAGAATTGGCCGTGTGATACGACTGGTATAAGATCTGATTCTTTAGGACGATTAATAAGTTTTGATGATGCTCCTAAAGAAGGGTATAATGGGCCTAGAATTTGTATTGATACAAATGGGCAAAAAGGACCAAACACTTTTGGTATAGATATATTTTCATTCCTGTTTACAGTTGATGGAGAGGTAATTCCGGATGGACAGGAGCATCCAAAGAATTGGTATGGAGGGCAAGGAATTGCCTGGGAGGCCGGTGCTATCAAGGGTGCTGCAAATTGTTACAATCATGTTCAAGGTATAAACTGCGCATATTACGCTATTAATGATATTAGTCCGCTTGATAGTTCAAGAACATATTGGGAGGATTATATCGGACGAAAAGATTACCAGAAATAATAAAAAAGGATTAGATATTAATCTAATCCTTTTTTCTCATACCAAAGTTATAGATTTTTTGCATAAAATAATCATCTATTCTAATGATTTATTTTCTTTTTAATATTGTTAAGCTATAAATGTAAAAGAGTCTGAGAATAAAGAAAGGAATAGTATGTCAAAAATTAACAACGTAGGTTTAAACCTTGGGCAGAAAATTGCTAATCCGTTCAAAACATCTCGCAATATCACAACCCCAAATCCGTTCAAATACTCAAACTTTGAGGGGAACAGTTTGCCATTTGCCGATGTTTTCGACGGATTTGAACAAAAGAAAGTAAACAAATTGAAGATGATTTCATCTTCTGTTGCAGGCAGCATGACTAAAATGAAGTCTTTACTTCCTGAATCAATCGTAAACTTTGTAAACAGAGTTAGAGGCGGTATTTCAAGTGCTTGGAACTACGCTAAAAATACAAATATTTCTGATATTGCCGGTATAAAAAATATCTCAGAAGCTTGGAATAATACAATGAGCATGGATGTTGCTGACATTGGAAAAGGTCTTTCTAATTCAATTTCCGGTCTAGGTAACAGCATTTCAAATAAAATGTCCTTCTTGAATAAAGACGTTACTGATATTGGAAAAGGACTTGCTGATAAGTGGAATTCTTTAATTAGCAGTGTTCATCACAACAAAATCACAAAGGATACTCCTGTTCAAGATTTAAAAGCTATGTGGGAACATGAAATTAACCTTATGTCTGAAAGAGAGGCTGCATAATGAATAAAAATATTGCTGAAATTATTGATGCTCTTACAGCTCATGAAGACACAAGCTCAATTCAAGTTCTGGAAGAATTAGGTACTAATTCTCCTGATAATGAAATTAGAGAATACACATCACGTGCTCTAGTAAAGAAAAATTTGCACGATTCATTAAAAGTTGTGATTATCAATCAAGGTAAAGGTATTAATGACCTTTCTCCTGCTGTTGCTATGAGCACTATTAATGAAATTCTTTCTTTAAAAGATAAATCAGAAGTTATAAAAATTTTAGATGATACAATCAACATGCACTCTGATGAAGCTGTAAAAGAAAATGCTCGTTCAGTAAAATCTTTATTGGCTTTGAGTTAATTATAGCTGGATTTAAGAAAAAAAAAGAGCCGTCTTAACGGCTCTTTTTTTTCTCTTACACCTATTTACCTAACAGGAAGTTGAAGCCCATTTGGAAACCGCAACCGGTTCTTCCGGCATTTCGTAGAACTGCTTGCAGATAACCGGAGAAGCGGTCTGTAAATCTCTTTGTGAAACCGATACCATACTGAATATATCCGCGTTCCATTTCAAGTTGAGGAAGACCAACATTACCAGCCTGTCCACCGACTGCACCGTTTACATTGTACATATATTGCAATGTTCCGTAGATACTGAAAGTTTCTTTTTCCCATATTAAGTTAATACCAGGTGCAACATTAACTCCATTAAGCATACCGGCCATCATTCCCATTTGACCGTAATCAGAGTGCCAGTTTTGCTGCCCGAAGAAATTGTATGCTGCCATAAAGTTAGGCTGCAATACCCAATCTCTATGAAATCTCCAATTGTAAGCAAATTTAGTAGCAGCACCTGCGAAGTAATTAAATGTATTATCAGCGTGTCCTCCTACATTCATTACATTGTCATATATGCCGCCATATACTAAACCTCCGATAATCCAGTTATTTTTATACCATGTTCCGAGGAAACCAGCCTGTCCGCCATTCTGGTAAGCTCCAACTCCCGGGTAAGTCTGATGGGCTCCATTATAGCCAATATATGCTGTCGGCATAAATTTCCAACCATTTTTTAGTTCTTTTAACCCGAAGTCAGCACCGATTAAAGCACCATAAGAGTTATTGCCGACTCTGCCCAAACCGGAAAGATTCATGTTCAGGTTTTCAAAGTTACCATACATTTTGTACCATAGTCCACCGTCTTTGCGGGAATACTGGTATGGTGCAAATAATGGATTTGTTGCTGCATATCTGTTTGCCATTAATCCTGAAGAAGCAACACCTCCATCCTCATCTTTAAAGCTAGGAAGAACCATCGAATGAGTGAAGAGCATATCATCAATTGCTAACTGGTTTTGCCATTGTGCAATTGTTGTAACCTGACCTCTGAATACATGAGGGTTAAACTTTATCATGTCTAAAGAATAGAATGCTCCGGCTCCGCTGCCATGCTGATTAAGTTGATACCAGCCGATTGGAGTCAAGGTTGCATCTCTTGTTATTTCTATATTGCCTTCAAGAGCTTCGCCATCAGGGCCCATGAATATATGGTCAAGAACGATATTTCTGTCAATTGGTGCATCCCAGCCAAATATATCTCCGTTTAAGCTCCATTGATCAATTCTTGCAACACCATCACCAGTCATTTTGTCTACCCAGAATTGGTCATTACTTGTAATCTGGTTGCTTCTTGCATGAATATCAATATTGAAGTTCGCTTGATTTGTTATATTGAGCTCTCCGATAGACGACATGTTTCTTTCGCCGTTCATAGTATGGATTAATGCGTTTTGAGTTGCGCCGTCACCGGAAGCTATTATTTTGTCTAATTCAAATGTACCGTTTTTAACAACAAATGCAGAGTTTTCATCTATTTTCATATTACCGCCGGTAATATGAGCATTAACTGTATTTAATACAGAATTATTGGTTATGTTAATATCACCGCCTGATATTTCACTTTTTTCTCCAAGTGTTATATTTGAAGTGTTATTAATATTTGTAGTACCATCGCTTTGAATCAAAGCCGCAGTGCTTGACGACTGTGTTACATTATCTGTATTAATAGTACCGCCCTGATTATCAATAGTGCCATTCCATTTATCCGCTTTATCAAGGTTAATCTCAGCACTTGCTAATGTTAATGTCGCATTTTTTTGGATATCAAGGGCAACTGCATCTGCAATAGAGCTGCTGCCATCAATTGTCATTTTTGAATTTTCTAACAAATTCAAATTCCCAGATTCTGCTTCAATCTTAAAGCTTGGATCTTTAGTGTTGCCATAATTGAGGGTTCCATTATCTTTTAAAGATATTATAGAGTTTGAGTCAAGGGTATCATTATCATCAATTCCGACAATACCTTCGCCTGTAATATTAATATTACCGCTTGTTTGAATAGCAACTTCATTTTCAATATAGCTGCCAGTGCCAATATTTAAGTTGCCTGTTCCAGCTATTAAATCACCGCTGTTACCGTGAAGTGTTCCATTTGCAGTCAAGCCGCTTACATCCAGTTTGCCTCCATTGAGAGAAACTGTTCCATTCCAGTTATCGCCGCTATTAAGCGTTACTTCTCCGCCATTATTAACATTTAATGTTGTTCCGTCAGCAATTTCCGTTGTTACATCGCCGGCAATAGAGCTTCCTTGTCCGATTGTAAGCGAACCGCTTCCAACTGTAAGCTCTCCAGTATCAGCATCTAAGATACCGTTTTGTGTAACATTTGTTGTCAGATTTCCGCCGTTAAGGCTTACTTTTCCGGCCCAGGTGTCATTTGAGTTAAGAGTAGTTTCTCCGCCTTCAAGCTTAAATTCGCCGTTTTGTGTAATATTTACAACAGCATCAGCAACAACGTTTCCGCTTTCAAGAGTTAAGTCAGAAGCTGTACTGGAATTACCTATATTTATAGTTCCAGTAACGTTGTTATTGCCGGCAGCGAGATTATTTCCAGTTCCAATTGCATCAATTATGCCGCCAAGAGTTCCATCAGAACCGGTAATTTCTAAAGATGACCCGTTTTCAAGAGATATAGTACCATTGTTAGCAATAGAGCCGGCACTTATAGAACCGCCTGTGTTGGTAAGTTTACCATCAACTGTAATTTCACCTTGAGTAATATTTCCGGTATTGTTACCGTTGTTAATATTAAGGTTTCCGCCTCCTGTAATATCAGCACTATTCGAAAAGCTATTGTTAGCAGTCATATCGCCGTTGTTGGCAAAATTACCGTTAATAGTAATATTATTCTGGGTGATAGTTCCTGTGTTTTCACCGCCTCCAATTGTAATGCTTCCTTTACCATCAAATGTGCCGTTGTTAGTAATTGTATCTGTTACCACATTTCCCGCATTAGTAAATGTTTTATCCGCATTATTGGTAATAGCAGAAGCTATAACAGAATTATTGTTAGTGAATGTTCCGTTATTTGTAATTTCTGCTTTGTTTTGATTAGTACCGATAGTACCATTGTTAGTGAAAGTTCCTCCGTTGGTAATATTTGCAATAATGCTTCCCGTGTTTTCAAATGTACCGCTGGTTTCCAGAGTGTCTTGAGAAATACTGCCTGAATTAGAACCTTTGTTAACAATTAATTTTCCGCCGCCACCAGAAATGTTACCGGAGTTTGTGAAGTTATCGTTAGATGTAATTGTACCGGTATTGGTATAATCACCCTTTATTGTAACATTATCCTGGGTTATATTTCCGCTGTTATTTCCGGTTGTGGCTGTTAAGCTTCCACTACCTGAAATAGTTGCAGAGTTATTAAACTCGTTTGCTGTAATACTATTTTCATTATTAAGAGTTCCACCGGTAACTGAAACAATCTTCTGAGAAATTGTTCCACTGATAGTACCCCCGTTAGAAATAGTTAACGAACCTGTATTACCCGTAATGCTGCTGGAATTGTTTAAACTTCCTGCATTAATAGTACCATTGTTGGTAACAGAGCCTTGGTTAGTAAAAGAATCTGCTGTTATTTCATTCCCGCTGTTATTGATAAACTCTTTACCGGTTTCGTTAGTAATAGTTGATGCAATTATAGAACCATTATTAGTAAATGTTCCTTTATTATCAATAGTACCTTTATCTGGTGAAGAGCCAATGCTGCCATTATTTATGAACTTATCATTATTAATAATTTCATCTGAAATTATACTGCTTCCTGAATTATTATTAAATGTGCCATTGTTTGTGAGTTTATCTGTTGTTATTGTTCCGGCAGTTGTACCATCTCCATTGTTGAAAGTCCCGCCGGTTGTAACTTCATTTTGAGTTATACTCCCGGTATTAGTACCGCCCTGGCTTGCACTAATACTGCCTGCACCTTCAATAGCAGCAGAGTTCGTAAACTCCTGAGATGCCGTAATAGAACCAGTATTAGTGAATTTATTACCGCTGATATTTACAATCGCCTGAGAAATACTTCCTCCATTTGAACTGTTGCCAGTGCTATCTTTAATAATTAAACTACCGTTACCTGTAATATCAGAAGATGCATTTGTAAATTCTTTATTTGCGGTCATAGTACCGTTATTAGTATAATTTCCGGTAATTTCAATTGTATCTTGTTCGATTGTTGTTGAATTGCTGCCTCCGGCCGCAATTAGCTTACCGGTACCGGTAAGCTGTCCAGAGTTGTTAAAAGTTTCAGCGCTAATGGTTCCGCTATTAGTCAGCGTGCCAGCGGTTACATTCACAATATTCTGGGTGATACTGCCGTCATTTGTTCCTCCATTGCTAATTTCAATGCTGCCAGACACACCTGTAATGGAAGCACCGGACTGATTGGTTATTTCTGTTGTTACTATACTGCTGCTATTGTTAATACTTGAGCTGTTCTGCAAGCTTGTTTCCACTGTCAAGCTTGCATTATTATTTAGTGTACCAGCATTAATAATATTATCATATGTTGCTTCCTGGCTAATTGTTTCGGTTGAGCCAGAAGAGATAGTCAAATTATCCGCAAAAGCTATTCCAGATGACATTGCGCCAACAAAAGCTGTAACACATAAAAGCGTCTTAATATTTTTTCTCATTTATTTAAACTCCAAAACTTAATTCCATAAAAATCATATCAAAAATATGTGGCAAAATAGGTATATATTACAAAAGATTTACAAATCAAAAACCCCGTTTCAAAACTTGGAAACGGAGTTTTTGATTTGTATTTAAAATTTTTCAACAAACAATTCGAAATAACCTTGCGGATGGTCGCAAACCGGACACTTACATGGTGCTTCTTTTCCGATTTGGGTATGTCCGCATTTTCTGCAAACCCATTGTGTAACTTCCTCTTTCTTAAACAATGCTCCTTCTTTTAGCAGCCCTGCAAGTGTTTCAAATCTGTGGGAATGTCTTTTTTCAATCTCAACAATATTAGCAAAAAGTCGTGATATTTCATCAAAACCTTCATCTTTAGCTATTTGTGCAGCTTCTTTGTACAAAATTTCCCACTCCTCTCTTTCGCCGCTTGCTGCAGCAATCAGATTACTGTAGGTATCACCATAAGAAAAAGGATAAGTTCCGTTCACCTGAAAGTGTTTTGAGTCCGGAATTTGTTTATAAAATAACTTGGCATGTTCTTTTTCATTTTCTGCCGTAACTAAAAAAATATCGCTTATTTGTTCATAACCTTCTTCCTTTGCTACTTTTGAAAAGAATGTATATCTGTTTCTTGCCTGCGATTCGCCGGCAAATGCATTGACCAGACATTGTAATGTTTTTGAATGTTCTAAATTCATAATACCCTCCCTGTAAAAATAAGAATATAAGAATAGATGGATGAATTTTACTCCCCTGACGGGTAAGAAAGTCGGGTAATTTTCTCTAACTAAAGTATTAGAATAAATTAAATATTATCTAATTTAAGATTGTTAAAAGCCTCTGTTTATAAGGGTTTAAACTCTGTATCTACTCCATATGGAGTATTCTCTAACTAAAGTTGTAAAGTTATAAAAATTAGTGCCGTAGATATAAGGGAAAGGCAAAATAATTTATTGAAAGGAAATTATTATGGGATCAACTTCAACGATTACAATTAACACGAATTTGTCATCCCTCACATGTCAAAAGTATCTTAGAGATGCAACCAAAGGCATGAACACAGCAATGGAGAGATTATCTACCGGCTTCAAGATAAACTCTGCAGCGGATGACGCAGCCGGTTATGCAGTTTATAACGGCATGGAAGCTAAAATAAGCGGTTACGATATCATTGAAACAAACGCTCAAATGGGATTGGATATGTTAACAACTCAAGAAGGTGTTTTAGATATCATTAACGATTATTTACAGAGAATTAGAGATTTGACCATGCAGGCCGCCAACGGTACTTATGGTTCTGCTTCTTTAGATGCTATCAGTCTTGAAGTTCAGCAGAGAATGGATGAAATTAACCGTCTTTGTGAAATTACTGACTTTAACGATGCATATCTATTGGATGGCTCAAGAACTGAAGATATTAACCTGCAGGTAGGTTTGTATTCTGATAAACGATGTGTTATCAAGATGGATGCATTCCTCTTTGCTAGCGCAAAGTCTACAGTTATAATGGGATTCAAATCTACGACTAAAGGCGGCTATATCAATTTGAACTCAAGTACAGCTGATGATACTTATGAGTATAGAGCAAGAGAGCTTAATCCTGACGGTACCCCTAAAAAAGATGCTCAGGGAAATCTGATATATAAATCAGGCTCATATGAATCTGCACTTGCAGCTGCTCTTGCAGAAAATGGTGTAATCACAGCTGCTGATGGTGATGCAACTATCAATAAAACAAAAGACGGAAGTTCTATTTCTATAACAAATATGTGTAATGCAATTTATAGAAATGATTCATCTGCTCGTGAATTCATTGACTACATTGACGAAGCAATTGATAATGTATCTCTTAGATGTACAAAAATCGGTGCTTACATGAACCGTTTAGAATCCGCAATTGAGTCAACAGATATTCAGAGAGAAAACTTAACCGAAGCTGTTTCTACAATTAAGGATGCTGACGCAGCAACTGAATCTTCAAACTATATTAAATATCAGATTCTTCAGCAGGCAACTGCAACACTGTTATCAACAGCTAACCAATTGCCTTCTATAGCTTTGAACCTGATTTAATAAACTTGTAAACGTAGAGAAAATAATAGAGATAATAAAGGTCCTTTCAATGACCCTCAGAGTCGTGCGCTCTGAGGGTTTGCCTTATGCTACGCACGTAGACATTGGGCGGCTGGTTTAGTGCAACTACAAGTATGTATTAAGACTCCAAGCCCGCCTTTAGGTGTTACGCATGTTGGTTGCAGCCCTATATTACCGTTTTCAAATATTCAATAATATCATCTGACTCATACATCTGTATGTTTCTATCAGTATCAACCAAAAACGGTACCTGTCTTTTTCCGCCCATTTTAATTAAGGCTTCTTCTGAGGGTTTGTCTGTAATATCAACTTTATTGTACTTAACTCCTTTTTCGTCAAGAAATGACATAACCTTGCGACAGTATGGACATGTTTCCAGGATGAATAAATCTAACACTTTGACCTCCTTTTATTTAAGTTTAAACCTCTGGTGTAAAAAAACATTCCCCAATAATATATAGTTATGCTGGATTTCTATTTACCCCCATGCTAATATAAAATGTGCGAGGTAGATATGTTAAGACATTTTTTAAATTCAAAAATACACAGAGCAACTGTTACAGATGCAAATTTAAACTACGTTGGCTCAATAACGATAGATGAAGAATTTTTAGAAAAAGCAAATATACTGGAATGGGAAAAAGTTGAAATCCTTAATATAAATAATGGAGAAAGATTTCAAACCTATGCAATAAAAGGTGCAAGAGGTTCAAAATGTTTCTGCTTAAATGGTGCGGCTGCACGTAAAGCACAGCCGGGTGATAAGATTATCATTGTTACATATGCAGAACTGACGCCGGAAGAAATCAAGACTCATAAGCCGACAATTGTTCAAGTTGGAGAAGGTAATTCAATTGTCAGGCAATAATATTTCAAAACTAAAAAAGAGTAAGAAAAAGAAATTCACAATCAATATTAAAAATATGGGTGTCAATATTGATAAGAATGAATACTATGAGATAGTTAAATCAAACTCTGCTTTTCCTGAAAGAGGACTTTAGTCCAAAATATGTACACCTGTTGAGCTTCCTGTTCCAAAGTTATTGACACGATAGCCTTTGCCGAAAGGACTGGAGTATCCTGTTGTAGATGTACTTCCGAATGTAGATGGAAATTGTGTAGTCGTAAAACTTGAGTTACTGGAGAAAAAAGGGTCATCATCAAAAGATGAATTAAATGACGGCGTAAAGCCGGTAAGTTGACCTCCGAAGAAATTTCCAATATTTCTTATTAAAGATGTACGATAGTTATTTTTAGGTCGCGATAGTATTGCATTTCTTACGTTATCGTACCTTGTATTAATGTCGCCTTGCTGTACAGCACCAAATGCTTGCATTTCAAGTCTTTGTAAACGTTCCAGGTCGCTTTCGCGTGTAAAATTCCTGTTTAATGTGAATTGTTCAAGTGCGCTAAGGTCAGAAAATGAACTTCTTCTTGGATGGAAAAATCTTCTCTGATTATAAGCATTATTGTAGAAATTATTTGGTCTGTAATAAGGACGTCTGTTATTATAGTATCTATTTGGCGGTCTGTGGTAATGTCTGTTGTTAAAACGATTATTATACACAGGACGTCTTGTTACTATTGTGCGTGATTCGGCTAAAACAAACAGCGGGTTTAATAGGGCTGCTGATAAAATTAATAAACTTAAAAAAACTCGATACATAAAAAATCCTCCAAAATGATATTAATAAACTTGGAAAATTTTGTGTATTGTCTGGGAGAGCAGGATTAAGTGTCTAAAAAGATTAATTTTATTATAATATTACCCCTTGCAAAAATCTTGAAATTCTATTAAGATATATGTATAAATATTAAGAATTTCAAATTTTTGTAAATTACAAGGTTAAAGGTGGTCGCATGGCAGAGAATGAAGAATTGCAAGAGACGGGTTCAGAAGGAGAAGCACGTCAAAAGATATTAGTAGCTGATGACGAAGCAAGTATCAGAAGAATCTTAGAAACTCGTCTTAAGATGGTCGGATACGACGTTGTAACAGCTGAAGATGGTGAGGAAGCTGTTGAAGTATTTAACAAAACAAATCCAGATTTAGTGGTGTTAGACGTTATGATGCCAAAGATGGATGGTTATGGAGTAACTAGAGAAATCCGTAGAACATCAGATGTTCCGATTATAATTCTGACAGCATTGGGCGATGTTTCAGAAAGAATAACCGGACTGGAACTTGGTGCTGATGATTATGTTATAAAACCATTTAGTCCAAAAGAGTTAGAAGCTCGTGTGAAAGCTGTATTAAGAAGAACTATTAGTAAGGATGTGATTATTCCATCTTCATCATCTTCTGCTTCAGGATCAGCTGCTGGTGCTAAAGGTGGTAAGAATATTATTACAACTGGTGCTATAAAAATTGATACAGCAAGACGTCAAGTTTATAGAAAGAATGAACGAATTCGTTTAACAGGGATGGAGTTCAGCTTATTAGAGTTGTTAGTTAATAACTCCGGTCAAGCGTATTCCAGAAATGAAATATTACAGCACGTATGGTCTTATCCTGCAGATCATAGAATTGACACAAGAGTTGTTGATGTGCATATTTCACGGCTGCGTTCTAAGTTGGAAGCAGATCCAACCAATCCTGAATTAATATTGACGGCACGTGGTATTGGATATATGTTCCAGAGAATAAATTAATAATTAATAAAGACGCTTTTTAAAGCGTCTTTATTTTTGGCTCTTGCGAAAAAATCTTTATTTGTTATACTAAAATATGTCGGAAATATGGCGCCTGTCGTCAAGCGGTTAAGACCTCGGATTGTGGTTCCGATATGCATGGGTTCGAATCCCATCAGGCGCCCCATTTTTAAAAATAGCAAAATTCATAAGAGCCTTAAACGGCTCTTTTATTGTTATTACTATCTTTGAGCCATTATAAAAAAAGTTCGAGCAAAGTGTATTTTTTGAGGCATTTCGATTATGGCGGGTAGTTGTATTATTTGGGAAAGTTGGCTATATATCGGGGTTTGAGGGGTCGGAAATAATCAAACTAAGTGTCAAACAAAACGGTCAAATGACTCTTTTGATGGTCTGACAGCTAGTTGTATTATTTCGGCAACTTGCTTTTTTAACGAAGCATAGTCTATCTTTTAGCCTGTACAGGGAGTTTGACAAACGGTTTGATTATTTCGGCAGTGACCGTTTTGAAATTTGATTGGAAGTTTTAAGACTCAGAAATTAATAATTCATTTTGTTGTTTCTATATTTAATAATACTTGATTATTTAAAATCTTATTATATTAATTTTCTTGTATTATTTCTTCAATATAGGTACCTTTCCACACAATACCAAGTTGTGCAGCTACATCAACATCACAACTTTTTATAATAATATTGTTATCATTATTCACTTGTATTTCATTTATATCACGCCCGCAATAAACTCCCAAAAACTCTGTAAAATAAATTTTTTCTTCCAATATATCTTTGTTTGCATATTTCAAATAAGAATTTGCATCTCTATTTATATAAAATACTGGAGAACCTGACATTCCTGAACGCGTACTGGTATCAACGTAAAACTTATTTCTATTAAATAATGTTGTCGCAATACTGCCTCTTTTCCAGATAGAAGAACCTGAATCATCTTTTTTACCTAAAGGATATCCCAAAATAAAGACATTATCTGAGGGATGAATAACATCCTTAGACTTGAATTTTTCATAATATGCAGAATTAATACAAAGAGGTTTTAAAATTTTTCCATTGGAATTGTATGTTACATTTATTGGTAAAACAGCGATATCAATATATTCATTATTAGTATACTTTTTTGCTTTAAATAGTGGTTCCTCTTTTTCATTCAATAATTTAAATTCGCAGATAATACCTTCTCCTACGGATATTTCATCACTTTCTGCATTCATCCATCCATAGATATGTACTTTTATTTTATTAGGGATAGCTAATTCTCTGTGTTGTGGAGTATAATTACCATTTTTATCTAATTTTGGATATCTACCACTCATAACATGCCAATTTGAAACTAAGTAATATTGATTTTGTTTTTTATAGCAAAAGGCCGTTGCATTAGATAAAATATGCTCGTTAAAATAAGTTTCTACATAAAAAGAGGAAAATGATAAATAGTCTATTGGATTATGAGAAGCTAGTGTTGAAAATGGCATATTAAATTCTCCAATTTTTTTGTTTTATATGTTAAATAAAATTTCGTTTTCCAAATCTTGAATATTATAAACAGTATCTAATACATCAAAAGTTTCTTCAAGATTATTTCTTGCACTATTCCAACCACAACCATCTGTAAACCAAATAAAAGTTACGCCATCGATTGTTGCAACTTCTTGTGCCAAAGTTTTATAACTTCTAGCAGTCTCATTGAGTTTTGAGCCGCCACTTGAATAGAAATTGGTTTCGATTACATAAATTTGATTGTCTGTTTTAATTACAAAATCAAAACGTTTTTCCATTTTACCTTGATTAGAAATTGCAGAAAGGTTTACGCCCCACTTTTGTTCAATTTCGTGGATATACATTTCTTTGAAATAGTTTTGTCCTTTAACGAATCCGGCTTTTTGAATATATTCTTCAACGAGATTTTCCATTAAATGTCCACCACGATTTTTGCGACCATTACTGTCTAATCCCGTTTCAACGCCAGTTGCATAATCAACTAAATTGCTCACAATATGGTTTTCCAGCAAATCAAACAATTTAGTTTTTCTCATAAACATTTTATAATCATCTATGCTGTAGTTTTGTTTTTTAAATGAAAAATTATATTCTCCATCAGCATCTGTAACAGAAATTTCGCTAGAACGAACTGCCAAGAGTAAAGGAATACATTTTAAAGTTTCAGGATATTTAGTGATAATATCTTCAAAATCTTTTTCGATATTTTTTGAGCCAACTAGCGAATTTAAAATATTTAATGCAACTTTAATATCATCAACATTATTATTTACTTTATCAAAATCTACATAGTAGCAATAATCTGCAATACAAGGTCTAAATGTAGATAACCATTCCTTAAAATTTCTAGTCATAATTCCTCACTAAAACTTCTGTAATTTTGCCTCTGCCATCAGCATTTGCATTGATTTGGCGAGAAGCAAAAACTTTTTTAATTTCATAATTTGCATATAATTCATTTACCAATTTGGTATCTGAATTTGAAAGCATAAATTTAACACCCATTGAATCCAATTCATCACAAACATCGCGTAGTTTGAATTGCATATCAATATCAAAACCGTATTTTGTATATGAAGTAAAACTTGAAGTTTCGTTCAATGGAACATACGGAGGGTCAAAATAAACAAAATCACCCTTTTGAACTTTAGTTAAAATTTCTGAAAAATCCACACACTTAATTTCGGTCTTTTTTAATAGCTCAGAACAATTTAAAAGATTGTTTTCATCAATAATACGAGGATTTTTGTAATGTCCAAATGGAACATTAAACTGTCCTTGAGAATTTACTCTATACATTCCGTTAAAACAGGTTCTATTCAAGTAAATAAAACGACTTGCTCTTTCTACATCTGAAAATTCTGCATATTTTTCAGTTCTATCAATATTTCGAATTTCTAAAAAATATTCTTTTGAAACTTCATGTTTGCTTAAATTATCAATAAGCCCATAAACATTATCTCTAACAACTGAATAAAGGTTAATCAACTCTTCGTTCATATCGGAAATATAAGCCTGTTCCGGCTGCAATTCAAAAAATAATGCTCCACCGCCAATAAAAGGCTCAAAATAACGGTTATATGATTTTGGCATGTTTTTAAGCAATTCAAACATAAGCTGGCGCTTCCCGCCAACCCATTTAACAATCGGATATGTTTTATTTTTCAATTGTTCTAAAACTACTGCCATGCTTTATCTTTCTTTGAAAATACTTGCTCAAACCTTTTAACAGAAAGGTCTAAGTATTCTTTCTCTAAGTCTATTCCAATAAATTTCCTACCTAACTCTAATGCCATTATACCAGTAGTTGAACTTCCTGTGAATGGATCGAGTATTAAATCGCCTTTGTTAGTCGACGCAAGGATTATGCGCCTTAACAATTCTAAAGGTTTTTGAGTTGGGTGCTTGCCGAACTCTTTTTCTGAAGGCTTTGGAGTATCTATTTGCCAAACTGAACGCATTTGTTTATTTGGCTTTTTAAGGATATCATCGCCCCAATCCCCATTTTTCATTGCTTCGTAATTGAAAGTATGTTTGCCTTTTGGGTCTTTTCTTGCCCATAATAAAGTTTCGTGACTTGCTGTAAAATATCTGCAACTCATGTTTGGCGAAGCATTCGGTTTAAACCAACAAATGTCATTCAGTATTTTAAATCCTGCTTTCTGTAAAGCAAATCCACAAGCATAGATTGAATGATAAGTTCCGGATATCCAAATTGTACCGTTGGGTTTTAAAACTCTTTTGCAAGCGTTAATCCACTTTTGATGAAATTCAAAATCCTCATCTAACCCTTTGCTTTCATCCCATTTCCCTTTGTTGACAGAAACAACTTTGCCGGATTGACAAGTTATACCACCATTAGAAAGCATATATGGCGGGTCCGCAAAAATCATATCAACAAATTCAGGCGTTGCCCTATTTAAAATTTCATTACAATCACCCTGAAATAAAGTTATATCGCCTTTTTCATAAAACTTTTGCATGGGTTAATTGTATCATAAAAATAGATAGTTATCTCTTATTATTTCTTAATAAACTTTTCCCGAATTTATGACGAAAAACTAAAGGTTTTGGCGAGTGGATTTTTTTAAAATTTTACCTTAAACTCAAATACTGCTTAGAAATTGGCTTTTGGAAATTTTTCCAATATTAAAATTCAATTTTATATTTAAGGCTTGAAAATTAATCAAAAGAGAGTTAATCTGAATGTACAAATATGCTTGAAAATCAATATTTTCAATGTCATCATAAAATCTTTGGTTCGTTTCCTAGTCGCAGCATATAATCAAACTCTCTGTTCAAAGTAATCAAACCAAATGTCTTTTTACAAATTCAATTCACTTAATGTATTATATGCAGGCAAATTCTTATTTTCCATTACGACATTGTCTATATCTGCATATAATGATTTATTGGTGAAACCGGGGGTATATAGTCCTATGTAATCTTTAATGCTAAATTTATCCTTTTCATTTCTTAATACTGTTACTACATTTCTTTTTTCATCCAATATAATAAAACCTTTGTTAAACACTTTTTGTTTTGCTTCATTATCTATATGAGTTATAATATCTAGCATTCTATCAAAAATAAAATTATGTACGATATCGCTATTAGCAAACTTTAATATAATATCTTTATTATATTGATTAATATCTCCTGCTAAATCATCAAGCAGGGAAATGGTATATAAATGTGACTCAGAGGTTTCGTTATCATTGGATTTTAATTTATCAATATTATTTTGAATGTAGGTTTTGTATATTTCAAAATTTCCCGTATTAAGATTATATAATTGTAAATCTTTTTTATCAGGTAAAAGCATATCTTCAATCATTTTTTTGCTTCTTCATCTGTCTGTGGTTTTGCAGAAATTACCCCCAAACTTGTAAGAGCTAAACCTGCTCCAACTGTGGCAGTTTCTTTAAAATGATTTTGTACTGCTTTTGCAGATTGTTCTATTGTATTAGTAATTGCTTTTGGCGGATATTGCTTAAAATTAGTACTATAATAATTAGTATTTACATTTATTTTTACACTATTCATACATTATTCCTTTATTACAAAAATTTGTCATTTTATGTAAATACACTGAACATTCAAAATTGTCTGATTTTTGAAAATTATTTACAAAAGTATATAAATTAACTCGATAATCACAATAATATTAATGATACTTGTTATACAAGAGCCTCATATCTTCGTCTGTAAGATATTGCATTGTTGGTAAATCATAAGGGTACATTATACTGTTACTGCTATCTGAATGTCCTAAACCGATTGCGTGGCCAGCTTCATGAAGCATAACACCGTAAATATTATCTTTAGGTCTTGTTACAAGCGCACGTGTAAGCCTGCCGTTTTCATAAGTTCTTTTATATTGTTTGGTTCCAATCGTTACATATGCTTTATAATATTGTCCTCCTCTTGTCATCATCTCTGTACAACCTACTGCATGCACGTCATTACAATTAGCAACAAAGTCCACAAATTCAACCTCAATATTTGCATTTGCAGGGCTGTCGACAAATTTAAAACGTACTAGAGATCTTGACTGCTGCTGCCAGGACATAAAAGCTTGATGCATGAGTCTGCTCATGTTGCCATATTCAGGAATATAAACATTGATAGGTAAAGATACCCAGCGTGGACGTTCTGCGGCAAATGTACATATTGTTAATGTTAAAACTAAAAATAAAATCGCAAAACACTTTTTCATACAATCGAATTATAACATTTTAGCATAAAGGCTGTCAAACACTACTTTCTGGCAATGAAAAAAAAGAAATGATAGCATATTATGTATTTATGGAAAAAAGAGATGACGTATATAAAAATCGTGGTTTACATGAATATGGCGACGTAGAGTTTGCTGACAATGTAAATAAAAAATATCCTATTGATACTCCTGAACATATAAGGGCTGCATGGAGCTACTTTCATATGCCTAGAGATTATGAAAAATATTCAGTAGAGGATAGAAAAATAATTATAAACAAGATTGTAGAAGCGTGGAAAAAGAAAATTTCTAAGGAAGGCCCGCCGGAAGCGTAGAGGCTTATCCGCTAATCAGTGACAAGCAGTTTGAATCATTGAATGCTTGTAAAGATGGATTTATCTGTATAGCAGTAGAGTAATCCTTTCTAAAGCCTTCTGTATCTCCAAGTTCTTTTCTGATTGCTGCTCTATAGTAGTAAGCATCTGCATATTTAGAATTGTTTTCAATGGCTTTATTCAAGTCTGCAATAGCGCCCTGTAAATCTCTAAGTACACATTTTTGCAAACCTCTTATATAATAGCTTTCAGCTAGCTTAACATTTGTAGTAGGGTTCTTTTTTATAGCTGTAGTTGTAATAACAGGTGCGGATGGTACTTGAACTGTAGCAACTCCGGCACTTATTGTTCCAGAAGCAATTTTTTCTTGTGGAGCTGTAGTAGTTTGTTTAGGTTTTACGCTGATAGGCTGAGTTGTTGTCGAAATTGCCTGCTTTTGTGGCTGCTGGTATGCAATTTGTTGTGAAACATCCGGTTCTTTCTGTGAAACTATTTGCTGTGCAGCTGGTTTAATTTGAGTTTTTGGTGTTGATAATTCTGCAACTCTGTTATCAGATTTCGTTTGTACCGGAGCTGTATAACTTTGTACAACTCCTCGTACTGTCGGTATTGCCGCAATATAGCTTTCATTTGATAATAAAGGTTTAACATTTTTTATGAAAGTTTGATTTTCTGCAAGTGCAATTGCCTGATCTAAATCAATGGCAGCTCCTTCATTATCAAAATAAAGTTTTTTGAGGCGTCCCCTGTTAGCATATGCAATGCTGTCTTTAGGGTTCAAAGCTATAGCCTGAGTATAGTCGCTTAAAGCTCCTACATTGAAATTCATTCGTTTTTTTACAACACCTCTATTATTGAAAGCTTCGGCATCTTTTGGATTTAATTCTATTGCGATGTTGTAATCTTCAAGTGCGCCTTTATTATCGTCGAGCATATATTTTAAATTAGCTCTGTTATAATATACATCCGAATAATTTTTGTTGATTTCTAGAGCCTTTGCATAATCTTCCATAGCGCCATTAATATCTTTCATGGCAACTTTTAATACGCCTCTATTGTTGTAGGCATATGCAAAATTTTTGTTTATTGCAATCGCTTTGTTATAGTCTGCCATTGCACCATTTTGATCATTAATAAGCTGTTTTATGTAGCCTCTGTTAAGATACAGTTCCGGGTTATTAGGGCTTAGCTCAATAGCTTTATCAAAGTCTTGAATAGCTCCTTGAATATCTTGTTTAAGAAAGCGCATTGAAGCACGATTTGAGTAAGCTAATGCACTATTAGGCCCTTGCTGGATTTCTTGTGTGTACGTATCAATAGACCTCTCAATAGGGGTTTGGGCATTAGCTGATGGAATAATGACAAGAGTCAGCATTATTGCCAGTATTAAGCTTATTGGTTTCACGATACGTACTCCTTTGCCAAGTCGAATTTGATTAAATACTAACACATAATAAATCTATATCAATAGAATGTAAAAAAATATATACATATGGTGATATAAACAAGGGTAATTGTTGTATTAAAGAGATAATTTTTATGCTATACTAATAACATCAAATGCCGATGTGGCTCAGGTGGTAGAGCAATTGATTCGTAATCAATAGGCCGGGAGTTCGAGTCTCCCCATCGGCACCATACTTTCTTCTTTGCACAATGAGGTTAGTATTATTAAAGTAAGGATATTTGACTATGAAAATTTCTCCAGTTAAAAATAACGTTGCACCTAAAATTTTGGTTGATAAATCTATTCAAGAGCCATATCTCGGATATTTAAATCAGGCAAGCGGCGTTATAGAAAACTATTTAAAATATGAAAAAGATGTAGGACAAATTTTTATAAAGAATGGAGATTTTTGGGGTAATAATACCGATAAGATACTAACTGTTAGTAGAAAAACTCCACGCTTTCAAACCTATATACAAATTCTTAAGGAGTCGGATATTCCTTTTTTACGTTTGGTTTATCAGGCTGTTCAAATCTCTGTTGAGTACATGAAATAAGGATATATTATGAAAGTTTTACTATTAAATGGAAGTTCTAACAAAAATGGATGTACTTTTACAGCTCTCAATGAAGCTGCGAAAACTTTAAATCAGGAAGGCATAAAAACAGAAATTTTTCAGCTTGGTAATCCAGAAATCCGTGACTGCTGCGGATGTCAAGCATGCAGAAAGCTTGGAAAATGTGTTTTTGAGGACGGGCTTGTAAATGAATTTATAGAAAAAGCAAGATCCTTTGACGGGTTTATTTTTGGAACTCCTGTCTACTATGCTCATCCGTCCGGCAGAATTTTATCTTTTCTGGATAGAGTTTTTTATGCAGGAAAAAATGCTTTTGAATTTAAGCCGGGTGCTGCAATTGCCTCTGCCAGAAGAGCTGGTACTACTGCAAGTTTTGATGTGCTGAATAAGTACTTTACAATAAATAATATGCCTGTTGTTTCTTCAGGGTATTGGAATAATATTCATGGTCATACCGCAGAAGATGCAATTAAGGATTTGGAAGGCTTGCAGGTTATGAGAACTCTGGGACGTAACATGGCGTGGCTTCTTAAGTGCATTGAATATGGAAAGCAGAACGGTATTGAACGACCGCAGCTTGAAGAAAAAATTTATACTAATTTTATAAAGTAGGAAAAATATGAGAGACGAATTATTATCAATAATAGAAAAAAACAGCCGTATCGGTATTAATGAGCTGGCCGTTCTTCTGGGCGAAGAAGAAATTAATGTTGCAAATGAACTTTCTAAGCTTGAGCAAGAGGGTGTTATATGCGGATATCATACTTTAATAAACTGGGATAAGACTTCTATAGAGAAGGTAACAGCATTGATTGAAGTTAAAGTAACTCCTCAGAGAGGACAAGGTTTTGACAATATTGCAGAAAGGATTTATAACTATCCTGAGGTTAAGTCTGTTTATTTGATTTCAGGCGGCTTTGATTTGCTTGTAACTTTGGAAGAAAAGTCTTTAAAAGAAATTTCTAGATTTGTTTCTGATAAACTTTCAACTCTGGATAGTGTTTTAAGTACTGCTACGCATTTCATTCTTAAAAAATATAAGGATCACGGTACAATTTATGACAAGAAGCATGAGGATACAAGGGAGATAATTACGCCATGACGAAGCCTCTATCTGATGCAGTACAAAGTTTAAAACCATCCGGCATAAGAAAATTTTTTGATATTGTGAGTGAAATGAAAGACGCCATTTCTTTAGGTGTTGGCGAGCCTGATTTTGACACACCATGGCATATTCGCGATGAGGGTATTTATGCGCTGGAAAAAGGAAAAACATTTTACACCTCAAATGCCGGATTAAAAGAATTAAGAGAGGAAATCTGCAATTACCAGAAAAGAAAACAGGGAATTGTATATAATCCCACTGATGAAGTTATTGTAACAGTTGGCGGTTCGGAAGCTATTGATATTGGTTTAAGGGCAATGATTAATCCGGGCGATGAGGTTATAATTCCGCAGCCTTCATATGTTTCGTATGAACCGTGTGCGATCCTTGCTGGTGCAAAACCTGTAATTATAGATTTAAAACCTGAAAATGAGTTCCGATTAACGTCAGAAGAGCTTGAAGCTGTGATTACTGATAAAAGCAAGGTTTTAATATTACCGTTCCCGAATAATCCAACCGGCGCAATTATGGAGCGGGGAGATTTGGAAAAGATTGCAGAAGTTGTGAAGAAACATGATTTATACGTAATGTCTGATGAAATATATGGCGCGCTTACGTATAAAGGCGAACATGTTTCAATAGCAAGTCTTGAGGGAATGAAAGAGCGTACTATTCTTATCGACGGGTTTTCAAAAGCTTATGCAATGACCGGATGGCGTCTTGGTTATGCCTGCGGACCAAAAGAGATTATAAAGCAGATGACAAAAATTCATCAGTTTGCTATAATGTGTGCACCAACAACCAGCCAGTATGCCGCAGTTGAGGCTTTGAGAAACGGGGATGATGATGTTAAAATTATGAGACAGGCATATAACCAAAGACGAAGATTTTTGTTGAATGCATTTAAAGAAATGGGGCTTGAGTGTTTTGAACCTTTTGGAGCTTTCTATGTTTTTCCATGCATAAAAGAATTTGGAATGTCTAGTGAAGAATTTGCAACAAGATTTCTAGAAGAAGAACGAGTTGCAGCCGTTCCTGGAAATGCTTTTGGGGCAAGCGGAGAGGGGTTCTTAAGAATATCTTATGCATACTCTCTGGATAATCTTAAAACTGCTATGGAAAGATTGAATAGTTTTGTAAAAAAACTAAGAAACAATATTTCATAATTACCTTTTTGTGGTATAATGGAATGATATATTGGAATTAAGAGAATGCTAAAAAATATTAAAGATTTTATTTGTATGCACTTAAATTTTAAAGTGTATAATGTAACAGTCGCAGCAATCATAGCTGCGCTTGCGATTGCACCTTGCGTGATGTTTTTACCTGAATCATATGGTTTTGAAAATGGTGTATTGGAAAATTTGCAGCTTATAGTTTTATTTTTAGGATTTATTTTTGCTCTAATGGCAAAAGATAATAAAAAGTTTTTTTATTTTGTAGCAATGATTATAGCAGTTCTTGCTATAAGAGAGGTAAATTGTTTCAGAACCGTATTTTTTGCAATACCCGGGGAAATCAATGAATTTTATACCTGGGATCAGATTAAATTTGGCTGGCTGTATCATCCGATTTACGGGCTGTTTATTGCATATGTTGCTTTTTATTTCTTAAAAAACAAACTATTCCTGACTGCTTGGGAAATGTTGAAGAATATCAAACTGCCTGTTTGGAATATATTGCTTATGCTATCTGGTATGCTGCTTGGTGTAATCGCTGAAAGTGTATTTGCAAATACTCTTTTTGAAGAAAGTGCTGAACTGCTTTTCTATGTATCACTTACTGGCATTATATATTTATATGTCTTTGATAAAGATTATAATCTTTGAACAACAGCATTTGTGAATTCGCTGCAAGAAGCATTTCCGCCTATATCAGCAGTTTTAATACCTGATTTGAGTGTTTCAAATACTGCTGACTTAATTTTTGCAGCGGCAGTTGTTTCTCCTATAAAATTAAGCATCTCAATTGCAGACATAAGCATTGCTGTTGGATTTGCTTTATCTTGTCCGGCTATATCAGGTGCAGAACCGTGAACCGGTTCAAATACCGCATAATCTTTTCCGATATTTGCGCCCTGAGCAATACCAAGCCCGCCGACAAGACCGGCGCATAAATCTGAAACAATGTCACCATATAGGTTTGGTAAAAGAAGGGTATCAAACTGGTTAGGATTTTGTACTAATTGCATACAGCAATTATCAACCAGAATTTCTCTGAAACCGATGTTTGGATATTTTTTCGCAATTTTTCTGGCACAATCCAAAAATAATCCGTCAGAAAGCTTGCAGATATTTGCTTTTGTAACAACACAAACTTCTTTTCTATTATTTTTAACAGCATAATCAAAGGCAAATTCAGCTATTCTTTCAGATGCTGCCCGGGTAATGATTTTTATGCTTTCAGCGGTGTTTTCATCTACCTGTCTTTCAATTCCGGCGTATAAATCTTCTGTATTTTCCCTTACAACAACTATATCAACATTTTCATATCTGGTTTCTATGTTTGGAAGATTATAGCAGGGACGCAGATTAGCATAAAGATCAAGTTCTTTCCTTAATTGTACATTAACCGAGCGGAAACCTTTGCCAATAGGGGTTGTAACCGGTGACTTTAACGCGATTTTGTTTCTTTTTACCGAGTCGATTACCCTTTGCGGAAGCGGAACGCCTTCTTTTTCAATTACGTCTGCTCCTGCAGTCTGGATGTCCCAGACAATATCAACTCCGGCAGCTTTGATTATTTTTACAACTGCATCTGTAATTTCCGGTCCGATTCCGTCCCCTTTTATTAATGTTATATTATGCATCTTGACTCCATTTAAGTTTTGTTAGCTGGTATGTCACACTTTCTCTGCCACATTTACGCCTTTCGCTTCTAAGTATGCTTGAATACCTTTTGTTAATTGGTCAGGGCAACTGGTAGGTCTGGCTCCGCAAGGTATACCGCTTAATTTAGGAACGATATCATTAATATTCATACCTTTTATGAGAACTCCAATGCCGCTAAGATTTCCATTGCATCCGCCAACAAATTCAACATCCTGAATAATATTGTCTTTTATTCGCATTTGCATCATCTTGCAGCAAACGCCTTTTGGCTGATATTGTACTATATCAACTCCGTTAACTTCTTTTATTTGTATATTATCGCTCATCATTTTATATTCCTCATTAGTAATTGTGTTTCTAACACTAATTATATCACTTTGTTTTATCATAATCAAATTTTCTCCTTGTTTTGTGTTATCATAAAAACTATGGCAAGTATAACAAAAATAGGTTTCTGGGGTTACCCGCACCCTGATATTATAAAAAAGACTAAAGAAGATTATCCAAACGCCGAATGGATTGATTTGGATATTGATTTTTATTATCCCAAAACAAATATTTTGCCCGAATCATATTGCAAAATTATAAGAAATATTATAGATAATGCAATGTTTCTAAAACCGGATTTGATTTTAGCACCTATTGGTAAAGATAAATGTGATAGCGGCTGGTTTGCATCAAAAATTCTTGCAGATATGGGATTTAATGTAATACAGACTATATTTGAGGATTTGGAACCGAAAAGAGAGTTAAAAATTTGTACAAGCAATTTACCTTTATATGATAAGATTACGCGAATAACAGGCAATATAATCGATGCTGTTGATCAGAATTTACCCCAAATTCCTGCAGAATTTGGGTTTTGGGGAGTGCCTCCAAATGATTTAGAAATCTTGAAACTTTTTCCTGACACAACTCACGTATACGGCTGGACAAGATGTGTTGAAGCAGGGACACCTGCGGATTTGGATTTGGAAATGTATGTAGATGAAAATGTTCCAACAGTATTTTATGCACAGGCTTTTTGCGCAAAGTCACAGCTTGCTAAATATCTGGCAGATAAGTACAATGGACTATATGTCGATATTGATGACTATGCTTCAAATTCAATTAGTGCAAAGATTGAGGCATTTTTACGCCTTAGCTGACTTTTGTTTCATAACAGCATCTATAAGCCCTTTGAACAAAGGGTGCGGTCGCTCCGGTCTTGATTTAAATTCCGGATGGAACTGGCATGCTACGAACCAATCAAGATGAGGAAGCTCAATTATTTCAGAGAGCATTCCGTCCGGTGACATCCCTGAGAATACTAGTCCTGCTTTTTTTAGCTGTTCTATGTAGTCAGTATTAACTTCGTATCTATGTCTATGACGTTCAGAAATCTTGTTTGCACTGTATACTTCCTGTGCTCTTGTACCTTTTTTTAAGTTGCAGTCATATGCACCTAACCTCATTGTACCGCCATAACCCTTAACATTTTTTTGTTCTGTCATTAAATCAATTACAGGAACTGCTGTATTTTCATCAAATTCAGTAGAGTTGGCACCTTTAAGTCCGGCTGCATTTCTTGCATATTCAATAACAGCACACTGCATACCAAGACAAATACCTAAAAATGGTATGTTATTTTCTCTTGCATATTTTATAACGTTTAATTTACCTTCAATACCCCTGATACCGAATCCTCCAGGTACAACCACTCCGTCAACGTCGCTTAAAAGTTCCTTACACTTACCCACGTCAACGCAATCTTCTGAATTTATCCATTTAATTTCGGTTTTGACATTGTCAGCATATCCGGCATGTTTGATAGATTCCACAACTGATATATAAGCATCAGAAAGCTTTGTGTATTTTCCTGCTATTGCAATTTTGATGGTGCCGGATGGATGGTTAATTTTATCAACAAGTTCGCGCCATCCGGTTAAGTCTGCTTTTCTTTCAGGAACCTGTAAAAGTTTCAATACAACATCAGCAAACTTTTGTTCTTCAAGTGCAAGAGGAACTTCATAAATACTCTTCATATCTCTGCATTCAATTACAGCTTCTTTAGAAACCGAGCAGAACAAAGCAAGCTTGTCTTTTTCTGTTTTTGGAATTGGTTTAGAAGTTCTGCAAACAAGAATTTCCGGCTGCAAACCGTAACTCCTCAAAAGACTTACGCTGTGCTGCGAAGGTTTAGTTTTTAATTCTCCAGAGGTCGGAAGATAAGGAAGCAATGTACAGTGAATGTTTATCGCATTGCCAATTCCGGCTTCTGTTTTGAACTGCCTTACTGATTCGATAAACGGCAAACCCTCTATATCACCGATTGTACCGCCGATTTCAATGATTTGAAAATCCGGTTTGAAATGTTTTTGGGCCTTTACTAATCTTGATTTAATTTCATTTGTTATGTGCGGAATTACCTGTACAGTGGCTCCAAGATAATCTCCTCTGCGTTCTTTTTGAATAACAGTCTGGTATACACTTCCTGAGGTTACATTGCTTAATTGTGAAAAATTTGTGTCAATAAATCTTTCATAATGACCTAAGTCTAAATCTGTTTCAGCTCCGTCATCAGTTACAAATACTTCTCCGTGTTGAAAAGGGCTCATTGTTCCCGGATCAACATTTATGTACGGGTCAAATTTTTGTATAGCAACAGAATAACCTCTTGCTCTGAGTAATTTCCCTAATGATGCGCCGATAATACCTTTTCCCAATGAACTTACAACACCGCCTGTAATAAAAATATATTTTGTCATAGTTGAAACTCCTTAATATTATTAACTCTCCCTATCCCGTATCCGGAAGAAATGCAACAAAAAAAAGAGGGCAAGAAGCCCTCTTTAACTAATTAATTTTTGGAACTCTGAAAAATCCGTTTTCCTCATCCGGAGCGTTTTTCATAAGTTCTTCTTTTGTTTGTTCGTAATATACTTCGTCTTCTCTCATTACATTTACAAAGTCAATAGCGTGAGCCATTGGTTCAACGTTTGATGTATCAACTTCGTTCATTGCATCAACGTGTTTTAATACATCGCCCAGCTGCTTTGTAAACTTTTCTTTTTCTTCTTCCGTTAATTCCAAGCGTGCCAATTTTGCTACGTGTTCTACGTCTTTTATTGTAATCATAATTTTCCTACTCCAATAATAATTATTTTATATTATCACAAAATTTTTTTCGGGCAAACAATATTTTCTTTTGTAAGTATAATTTTTTTGAGAGAGTTAAACTCGCCATCTTCGAGCTGTACTGTTATATAGTTCCTTGTAACACCTTTGAATTTACCGTTCTTAGCCGGACGTTTTTCAATCAAAACTTCCTGTTCTGAACCAATGTTAGATTTGAGAAAAGTATTGATTTTTTCTGCTGAAATTTTTTTTATAATCCCTGCTCGCTCTTCTTTAATCTTATCCGGCAAATGACCTTCCATTTTTTCTGCAATGGTTCCCTTTCTGATTGAATATGGAAATGTATGTATCTGGCTTAATTTTGACTTGTTCAGATTTTCTACTGTTGTTTGAAAATCATCCTCTGTTTCACCTGCAAACCCTGCAATAATATCGCTGCCCAAAAAAGGTTTATCAAATCTGGATACAATATCTTCAATCTGGTCTAAATAGTATTCTACTGTATAGTGCCTGTTCATACGTTTTAATGTTCTATTGCAGGCAGATTGTAATGATAAATGGAAATGCGGACAGAATTTTTCACTGTTCTGCAAAAAAGTTAGTAATTCAGGTGTAATTTCATGCGGATTTAGAGAACCTAGACGATAGCGCGGTATTGAGGTTTTTGTTTCGATTTCTTTTAGCAGAGGAAGTATATTCTTATCACCCCACAGACCAATATGAATGCCTGTTAAGATAACTTCTTTATACCCTAAGTCAGAATAACGATTTATTTCATTAATAATAAAATCAGAATCAGCGCTTCTTGATTTCCCTCGCCCGTATGGAATAATACAATATGAACATCTGTTATCACAACCATCTTGAATTTTTAGGCTTATTCGGGTTTTGGTTGTATCATTAAGAGTTACTTTGCAGAAATCTGTAGACTGCATAAGATCTTTTACGGAAAACACTTCGTCCTGTAAAATCAAATTTGCTAAGCGAAATTTATCCTCGTTGCCATAAACATAATCAATATATGGCTCTTCCAAAAGCTTTTCTTTTTCTATCTGCGCAATACAACCTGTCAGAATTGTTTTCAAACCCAGACTGTGAGCGTGTCTTAAAAGATACATTGCTTCGTTATCGCTGGTTTGGGTTACAGAGCAGGAATTGAGTATATAAATTTCTGCAAGATTAAGACTTGAAACTTGCTGATAGCCAGCCTCAATTAGCTTTTGAGCAACAATCTGTCCTTCAAACTGATTGGATTTACATCCCATTGATTTTATGTAGAAATTTTTCATTGTGCTTAAATTTTAGCACGAAAATTGTTACTTATCTTTATCTTTATCTTCTGTTTTATCTAACTGGTGTCCAACGACGGCTCCTGCACCAGCGCTGGCAGCTCCATATCCCAGTATCCACGGTAAAGCAGCTGCTCCAAGTCCGCCAGTCATAATTAGAATGCCTCCGACCGCTCCAGCCGTTCCGAGCAGTCCTGCGATTCCGGCAAAGCCTTTTGCAAAACTGTGTTTCCCCTGAAACGAAACGCTCTGTTTTGGGGCTTCTGGAACAGTAATGCTTGGATGCTGAACAGCTTTTCTTTGCTGATAAATATTGCGCTGACCATACGCATTAATCGAGCTAATTTTCATATACACACTCCTTAAAATCTATATGTGTATGTTAACTGAAATTAGTCACAATGTCAATAGTTTTATACTCTTCCGTACATGTCTTCGTATCTGATAATATCTTCTTCAATCAGAGGGTCACCCTTTTGCACTTCAATAATTTTTAGGTTATCTTTGTACGGATTCTGGAGTGAATGTACCGCTTGGAGAGGTATATCAATACTGTGGCCGGGACTAAGAATTAATTCTTTTCCTTCCAGAATAACTTTTGCCATCCCTTCCAATACCACCCAGTGCTCACTTCTGAAGTTATGCGACTGTACAGATAATTTTTGTCCCGGATTTACCTGTATCATTTTTGTTAAAAATCCATTGCCCTGTGCAAGTACTGTGTAATAGCCCCATGGTCTGTAAACAGTTTTATGCACAAGGTGGGTGTCATCGTTTTGTTTTTTTAATGTTTCAAAAATCTTTTTAACATCCTGCGTTTTATCAGATTTACACGCAAGAATTGCATCTTCAGTTTCTACAACAACAACATCTTCAAGTCCGATTGTCGCAACGAGTTTTGATGATGAGTACATAAGAGAGTTTTTAGAACCTTCATCTAAAACATGACCGATTTTTACATTGCCGTCTTTATCTTTAGGACTTACATCATAGATAGATTTCCAGCTGCCCAAATCATTCCAGTCGCTTTCAAGCTTAACAAGCGCAATCTTATCAGATTTTTCCATAACTGCATAATCAATAGAAATGGAAGGCATTTTGTCATACTCTGTGAACGGAATTTCATCTGATTCAGAAAAATCAAAGTTGGAAAGTTTTGAATAAATTTCAGGAGATGCTTTTGCCAGTTCTTCCAGAAGTACAGACGCTTTGAACATAAATATTCCGCTGTTCCAGTAGTAATTACCTGCTGAAACATATTCACGCGCAAGTTTTTCATTTGGTTTCTCTACAAATTTATTTACTTTATAACCGCGTTCAATATGTTTGTCTGTAACATTTATGTATCCATATCCTGTTTCAGGGTAAGAAGGTTTTATACCAAATGTTACAATGTAGCCGAGTTCTGCAATCTTTTCGCCTTCTTTAACGGTCATAACAAATTTATCTGTATTATTTATCATATGATCGGAAGGTACTACGAGAATTACGGGATCTATGTTGAATTTTTCTATAATGTATTTAGAAGCAAGCGCAATGGCCGGTGCTGTGTTTTTCGAAATAGGTTCTGATAAAACTACAGCCTTGTCATACATTGATGAAAGCTGATATTTAACATTAGATAAATGTTTTACACCTGTCATACTTATAATATTAGAAGCCGGCATGCATTCAGAAACTCTTTCAAAAGTTGCTTGCAGCAAACTCTCAGTGTTTTGAATGTTTAGAAGCTGTTTTGGATATAATTCCCTTGACAAAGGCCATAATCTGCTTCCTGAACCGCCTGCTAAAATTAATCCATACATCATAAATAAATTCCCTCTTATAACTCCCTGCTTCAATTCTAGCATAAATAAAAAATAATTGTAAAATAATTCAAATATGTGGTAAAATACAACACAAGGCAATGTTATTTTATGAAAATTTACTATAAGGCTACGTATACTTATAAAATATACAGGATGTTTTTGTCCGAATTGGAAGGGTTTGTTACAACTCTAGGTAACATTGCGCTATTGGGCTTAGAGTTTTTTAAAGGATTAAAAACCTTTCCAACAACGTACAAATCTATAATGGAGCAAGCTTCGCGTTTTGGTGTTTCATCTCTGCCTATAACATTGTCTATTGTCGGCATGACATCTGTAATTATTGCCATGCAGATTGCGGGAGAGATGGTTAAACAGGGCGCTGGAAATTATGTTGGTATGCTTGTTTCAATTCTTATGGTAAGGGAAGAAGGTGTCATTATGGCAGGATTTGCAATAATTTCTATGATTGGTTCTTCTCTTGCATCAGAAATTGCAACAATGAAAGTTACGGAACAGATTGATGCAATAAGAGTTCTTAGGGTAAATCCGGTGTATTACCTGTTTACCCCGAGAGTTATTGCGGGAACCTTGATGATGCCGGTTGTTGTAATTGTTTCATCGCTGTTTGGTATTCTGGGCGGTGCAGTTGCTTCAAATCTGGCTTCAGGGCTTACATACAAGGCATACTTTGACTCTGTATGGTTCGGTCTGAATATGCATGATTTAAATGTGTGTATTCTAAAGTCTCTGGCGTTTGGTTTTGTAATAACATTAATAAGCTGTTCTTGCGGAATGGAAGCAAGAGATGGTGCAAAGGGGGTTGGTATTGCAACAACAAAAGCTGTTGTATGGTCTTTTGTTGCAATTGTAATACTTGATTTAATCTTTGCAGCAATGTTCTTTTATTAGTACCTGAGGGTGAAAGAAAAAATGGGTATAGAAGTTAAAAACTTAATAAAATCATTCGATAAAAAAGTTATTTTAGATGATATTTCATTCAAAGTTGATGATGGAAAAATTTTATCTATAGTAGGTTTTAGCGGCTCCGGTAAAAGTACTGTGTTAAAACTTATAAGCGGATTAATTGAAAAAGACTCTGGAGAAATAAATACTTCCGGAGGTGATATTGCAATGGTTTTTCAGTATTCAGCGCTTTTTGATTCGCTTAACGTCTTTGATAACATATCTTTTGCTTTGCAGGAAAGAAAAGATTTGAGGGGTAAATATACAAGAAAAGAACTTGAAAAAATAGTTGCAGAAAAACTAGAGCTGGTAGGACTTTCTGGAATTGAAGAACAATTTCCATCAGAGTTATCAGGCGGTATGCAGAAACGTGTAAGCTTTGCCCGTGCAATTGTAACAGAACCAAAAATTATATTATATGATGAACCTACAGCGGGGCTGGATCCGATTTCTTCTACTCTTATAGAAGATTATATTGTTCGTTTGAAGAATGAAACAAATGCCGCTTCTATTGTTGTAACTCACCAGATGTCAACAATAAGAAGAACAGCCGATTCTGTTTTGATGTTGTATAATGGACATGCAGTTTTTGAAGGGACTCCTGAGGAGCTAATGGAACAAAAAACTCCATATACTAAACAGTTCGTCACTGCTTCAATCGACGGCCCTATGAAAATGCTGGGTTAGTCAAACAAAGAAATTATTATTAACAAAAAGGAAATATAACAAATGAAAATGTCACCATCATTTAAAGTAGGAATATTAACACTTGTAGCATTGATTATACTTCTATTTACTGTTTTGTGGATAAAGGGGCGTTCTTTTTCTTCAGCAGAACGAATTGAAGTCCATTTTAAGGATGTAAATGGAATGCGTCCGGGCTCCGGTGTTCAAATGATGGGACTCCGTGTTGGACAGGTGGAAGAAATTATACCGGTTGTTGATGGCGAATCAAGTTATGTAAAGATGAAATTTGTTATTACAGAACCGGGGATTACAATACCAAAGGCATCAATGCTGTCTATACAGCAGTCAGGGCTGATTGGCGAACAGTTTTTGGAAATCACACCGCCAAGAGTTCGTTCAGTGTTTATTCCTGTTATTGGAAAAGAGCTTTTATCAAATGATGCTCCGGTTGAGATTAAATTAGATGATAAATATTATGATGTAGGTAATGTTAAGAAATCCCAGATAATGACTGCGAAGCTTGTTCCAGATGAGTTAAAGGACTATATAAAGACAAATTATGCTTATAAGGTAGACTATGTGGTAAATCTTCCGGGACTTATCATACCTCACTTTATGACCGGTAAGATTGTTACAGAGGATGGAGTTAAAAAATTGAGAATCGCTCCGCTGGATAATGCTCCGCTTCCATATCCTCAGCAAACTTCTCCATATACTATAATTGAGCCTATGAGAATTGCTGATTTTATGGATTTGCAGTACAAAGCAGCAGAATCTTTAACAGAAACAAACCGAATTATTAATGAATTGCTGAATGATAGTATGATTGCAGAAATCAGACAGTCTGTTACTAATTTTAAAGACTTGACAGCTCAGGCAACAACTACACTTGCTAAGACTGAAAAGCTCATAGAAACTTCAAGAAACGATATAGATGCTGTTCTGTGGATGATGAGCGATGTTTCTACAAACTTTAATAAACTTGCGACTAATATCAACGGAATTATTGGAGATGAGAAGTTCAAACCGATGATGTATGATACAGCAGAATCTATTTCAAATCTTTCTAAACAGCTGACTCCAATTCTCGGGGCAGTTGATGCTAAAGCTTTTGGTGAAGACTTAAATGCAGTTATGACTAATTTGAATGAAATTTCAACTTCTGTGAACAAGATGACAAAAGATGAAAACCTTAAGACGAAGATTGAAACTTCTATTGATAACCTTAATGTAACAATGTGCGAAGTTTCTTCAGCCCTGGAAACAATTAATGGTGAAGATGGAGATAAAGAAGGGTTAAAACAAATTGTAGAAGATACATCAGAAACAGTTGCAAACCTTAAGAAATTCTCAGAGAAATTGAATAAGAGATTTTTACTGTTCAGATTGATGTTCTAGGGTTAAATGTGAAAATTGGTTATGAAGACTTGGGCTTCATAACCAATTTATAGGTTTCGATTTCAAGCGCATTTGCTATAGCATCAAGTTTATCCCAACGCGGAATTTTCTTGCCGCACTCGATTTCAGACAAATAGTCTGTTGAGATATCTTTCTCATATGCTAATACGAGATTTCGTTTAATATATGTCAAATATTTCAAAAATAACTCCACTTAATTATGATGAAGTAATAGTTGATGACTAGTTGCGAATAAAAAATTTATAAACATCTATGTCTAATGCTTCCGCAATTTTTATCAAACGTTTAATGCTTGGAGTTTTTTTCCCACGCTCAATTTCTGACAAATAATCTTTCGAAATACCAGAAATTTCACTAAGTTTTTCTTGAGTGAGATTTTTCAGACTTCGAAAATACTTTATATTGTTAATAAGTATTTCTATAGTGCTATTTGCCATACAAAAATTTTAGTAATTATTTGCTTTTAATGTAACAGGCAAATAGCACTATTTAGATATTTAGTTTTGTAAACAATCGTGATGAAAATGTTTTTAGGTGTTATGTTTGTTGTAGAATACCTTTTGGGAGATTTAGTGTGATGTTAGATAGTGCAGTAAAATTTATTGAGGAAAAAATAGGAGATTTTAAACCTGAGATTGGTATAATACTTGGTTCTGGGCTTGGTGATTTAGCAGATGAGTTCTGTAAAATTTCTATTCCATATTCGGAAATTCCAGGATTTGAAACTTCTACAATTTCGGGACATAAGAGCAGACTTGTATTTGCAGAAATTAACGGCAAGAATGTTGTTATGATGCAGGGACGTTTTCATTTTTATGAAGGACATCCAATACAAAAAGTTGTATTCCCTGTGAAAGTTATGAAGAAAATCGGAGTTAAGACTCTAATTGTTACAAATGCTGCGGGTGGAGTTAATGCTGATTTTAAGCCTGCTGATTTGATGATTATAACAGACCATATTAATCATATGGGAGTAAATCCCCTTATAGGGCCAAATGACGCTTCTATGGGAGAAAGATTTCCTGATATGAGTGAAGTTTATTCTAAAGAGTATGTGGAACTTGCAGAAAAAGTCGGCAAAAAACTTGGGATTGATTTACAAAAAGGTGTTTATATAGCACTTACCGGCCCTTCATATGAAACTCCTGCCGAGGTGAAAATGGCTAGAATTCTAGGTGCTGATGCTGTGGGGATGTCTACTGTACCGGAGGCAATTACAGCTTCCTGGGCAGGGATGAAAGTTATAGGGTTAAGCTGTATATGTAATTCAGCTGCCGGCGTAAGCACTGTAGGACTTTCACATGCTGATGTTATTGAAGCCGCAGGAGCCGCAAAAGAAAAGTTTAAAAAATTGGTAAAAGAAATTATAAGAGAACTATGAGATTAGATAAATTTTTAAAAGTTTCAAGATTAATTAAGAGAAGAACTGTTGCAAACACTGTTTCTGAAATGGGTCGTGTGCTTGTTAATGGCAATCCTGCAAAACCGGCTAAACAGCTGAAAATTGGTGATGTTATTGAAATTGAGTATTCAAACAGAGTGGAAAAAGTGGAAGTAATTGTTATTCCAACGGGAAATGTAAGCGTACAGGAAGCATCGAGCCTGTACAAAGTTATAGAGGAGTAAATATGCCTGTAATAAATGAACATTTTACAATAAATACACAGGGAAATAATGATATTATAAATATAACAAAACATGTTCAGAATTGTGTTTACCAGCACGAACTTAAGGATGCCCTAGTTTGTGTATCAATTCAAGGCAGTACATCTGCTGTTACAACTATTGAATATGAAACGGGGCTTATACAGGATTTAAAAGAGGCTCTTGAAAGAATTGCTCCAACAGGTGCGGAGTATCATCATGATGAAATCTGGCACGATGGTAACGGTTACGCTCATGTCCGTGCTGCAATTGTTGGGAGCTCTGTTAATATAGCTTTAAAAGACGGACTTTTGAATTTAGGCACCTGGCAGCAAGTTGTATTGCTGGATTTTGATAATAAACAGCGCTCTAGAAATATAACAGTGCAGATTTTGTATTAAAATTATTAAGATTTATTCATTTTATATAATTTATCAACAACAACAAACCTAAAGTTTGCCAGTTTATCATCAGGGTTTCTGTCAGGATGAACTTTTAGAACAAGTTCTCTGTATACTTTTTTATCACCATTATGGAGTTTTTTAATATTTTCCGGTGACGTTTTTAGAAGTTTTGCCAGAAGTTCCTTGTAGTTATTTAGTTCTTCTTTAGAAAGTGACTTTTTTACAAGTTCATCAATTTCTTTTATTTGTGCTTCTGAAAATTCCTTGAAAAAGTCACGGTTTGAATGCTCTTTGGTTTTTTGTGATGTTGTTCTTTTGAAGGTTTCATTCTCTCTTCTTATTTTTTCACGCATATCTTCATAAGCTTTTTTAGTTTTTTGTGATGATTTTTTAAAATCTTCTTTCATTGTGTTTAAATTTTCGTAAAATTGCCGATTTTTTTCTTTAAATTCTTTTTCCCAATTGTGCATCTCTTCATACATTTTTTTGTATTCAGCCTCCCAATCGTATGTTTTATAAGATGTGTTTTTGAAAAAAGTCTTGTCATATTTTTTTCTGGTTTCTTCAAATTCTTTGTCAATTTTATCAAAAATTTTTTTCCATTCCTCTAAATCTTTCATGCTTTTTTCAAATTCTTTTTTTTGAGCTTCTTCAAACTCTCGTGACATTTTTTCTAAATCAGCAATAATTTTTTTTCTTCTGTTATGTCTGTATATCAATCCGCCGATAACAAATGATGCAATTGCAGCGCTTGTGATAGAATATGCTGTTCTATGATTTTTCTTGTTATTCTTTGGGGTATCTGATGCGGGTGTATCTTGTATTATATGTTTTTCAGAAACAGTTTGTTTGAAATTTGGTTTTAAAATTGGAATTGAAATATTATTATGCATAATTATGTCCCCAAAATTATTAAAACACGTAAAATACATTTTTGTTTTTTTTACAAAAATTGTTACAATCTGTAAGAAAATGTGGTACTATAAATTTATGTTAAATCTATACATCACATCATCAAACCGCCGCGAGGGTAAGACTTTTTTGACAGCAGGACTTGCTGCAACAATGCAAAGTCTTGGATACTCAACAACTGTTTATAAGCCGATTCAAACAAACGGGATTGAACGTAACGGTTTTATGCAGTCACCTGATTTAACTTATGTAAAAACAATTGATCCATATATCAACACTCATTTTTCTTATTTGTATAAATCTGATTTAGAACCGCTTATAGCATCTGAACTTGAAAATGAACCGATTGATGTAGAGCTTATTTCAAGAGAGTATGGAAGGATTTCAAGCACATCCGACTGTACACTGCTCGATGGTGACTGCGGAATTTTAAGCCCGATTGCTCCTGCTGTTCAGACAGCTGATCTGGTAAAAAAACTCCAACTTCCGCTCCTGTTTGTGGTTACACCACGTGAGGATTCTATTAATGATACACTTCTTTCTATTTATACTGCTCAGGAAAAAGGGCTGGAAATAAGAGGTGTGGTTATAAATAATATTAAGGATGATTGTCCGAAAAATCTATTAAATGCTATTCCGAGGGTAATAGAGGAGTATACTAATATTAAAATACTTGGTCTAATATCACATATTGAAGGGAAAATATCTCCGGAAGATTTAATAACAAGTATCCTTAATGGAGTTGATATTGAAAGTATTTTTAATGTAAAGATTGAAAAACTGGAATTATGATAATTACTGCCGGAATCTATAAAGGGAGAAAAATTACTGCTCCTGACGAAAATATTACAAGACCTACTTTATCAAAAGTCAGGATGGGAGTTTTTAATACTTTATATTCAATACTTGGAGATTTTGAGGGTAAATCTTTTCTTGATGTTTTTGGCGGCTCGGGGGTAATGGGGTTGGAGGCTCTTTCGCGCGGATTTGAGGGTGTAACTGTTTTCGAGAAAAACAGAAAAGCGGCAGAGATTATAAGAAAAAATTATAACCAGCTCGGGTTGAAACCTGATTTAAAAATAGGAGATAGCTCTAAATTAATAACCAGACTGGATAAGGTTTATGATGTAGTATATATCGATCCCCCATATATGAGTAACTTATATGAGAGTATCCTAAAAAATGTAACCGGAGGAATTATAGTAGTAGAGGGAATAAAAGATATTGGCTTTGAAGGGTTAGAACTCATTAAAACGAAAAACTACGGCGATAAATCTATTAATTACCTTAAAAACATATCGTTTTTCAATGATTTGTAAATTTTTGTAACACTTGTCTAATATATTTGTTATAAATTTTTAATTCTGTGGAATTAAGAAAATATAGGATATGAAACGAGGATAATTATGCAAGGAAGTTACAAAAAATCAGTGAAAACGCCCTGTATAATAGTAGGGGGGGGGAGGCTAAAACGCTCTCTATGAGCGGATTTAAGCGTTTATCTCTGGCAGCCTGTGCGGTACTGCTATCTTTGTCATCAACTGCCGGTGCACAGGATTTATCTTCCGGCTATACCCTTACCCGTGTAGATGAGAAGGGTGAAAATACCATAACCAAATTTGAATGGAATGCTGTTGAGAACAGACTGGTTCCTGTTTATTACCGTGTTGATTTGGCTCAAAAAGAATACGGCTCAGGTAAAGATGTGAAATACTTTGAGTGGAGTGATGATAGAATATTCGAGGAGGTTTCTGCTCCGACCGAAGGAAAAACAACCATTACAGCAAGATATGACGCTTCCAACCTTCATGAACCGGTTGTTTCTGATTCTTATCTTGCTGATGTCACCGGCGATTTTGTGGAAAATTCTGCAGGTGAAGAAGGTGCTGCTATTTATAATAGTGGGTTTATTGAGAATATAACAGGAAACTTTGTTGCGAATAAGTCACAATTTAGTGGTGGTGCAATCTATAATAGTGGAAAAATTTCAGAAATTTCGGGAAATTTTATAGATAACAGGGCTGAAGATTCATATAGTGCTGCAGGTGGAGCTATTTTTAATACCAACCCGACGCCTGCTAGAGCTTCAGAGGGCTCAGAGGTAGAGTATTCTGAAACGAGCTTCAATATAAGCGGTAATTTTATAGGTAATTCTGCAGTGGCTTTGTCTGAGGCTGAGCTTCCACCTAAACCGCTTGCATTGTATGCCCTAAGCACAACTGGTATGGGTGGTGCAATTGCTAATAATGCTAGTATTGGTAATATTACCGGAAACTTCATCGGTAACTACGCTTCTGGGGAATATGCCTATGGCGGAGCGATTTCTAATGATGGCGAAATCAGCGATATCACAGGCGATTTTATTGGGAACTATGCGGCTGGCTCTGGGGAATATGCCGGAGCCGCAGGCGGTGCGATAGCTAATTCTTATGGAGAAATAAAAAACATTACCGGAAACTTTATTGGAAATAACGTACAAAGCGAAGGTTTTGCTGCCGGCGGCGCTATTTCTAATAACGATTTAATTGGTGAATTTGATTATGATGAAGAGAAAATTGTCAGCGGAACCGGTATAGTTAACTCTTCATTTTACGGTAACTATGCAAAAGCAGACGGTGAATATGCAATGGCTGGCGGCGGAGCTATTATGACATTTACAGACCTTAATATAGTAGCCAAAGACGGATATACTTCTGTCTTTAGCGGTAATTATACAGAAGTCAATGGTGAACGAGATGATAATGCAATTTATGCAGGGTATGGTTCGACCATCAACTTTGAAATGAAAAACGGCGGTAAGTTTGTTATGGCCGATAATATCCGCGGTGAAGCAGAGCCGCAACCAGTTAGCTTAGAGCGCATAACGGCGCCGGAGAGTTATAAAGTCAATATAACCGGGGATAATATAGACAATACAGCATTTTATATGCTCAATGATATGTATGATGCTGATTTGACTGTCGGTCAAACTACCTTGAATACAGTAAATGACAGTATCCATACTTATGACGTTAATAATTTTACCCTCTCAAATAATACTAAAATGGTAGTTGATGTAGATCTTGCAAATGAAACAATGGATAGATTTACTTCCAATGGTTATGGCGAGCATAATGGCGACCTTATTGTTTCGGGGATGAATCTTTTATCAGATTCAAAAAGCGACAGCGCAGAAATATTCTTTGCCGAAGAGGGTTTGAAAGATAATGTCTTGAATGGAACCGGAGAACTTCCGGACAAATATCAGACAGCTTATACACCAATATATAAATACAATGTAAATTATGATAACCGAGCAGATGGCGGATATTTTGTATTCAATCGCGGCGGTCAAAACTCCTCTGATAGTTTTAACCCTTCCGTATTATCCACTCCGGTAGCGAATCAGGCCGGCAGTCAGGCAGTAATCAATGAAACCGTCCGATTTGCGTTCCAGCATATGGATTTATTCTCTCAATTGCCTTTTAATCAGCGAATGGCCATCATTAATAACAATCGGTATGCCATAAGTGAAGGCACTCCCAAATACACACCCGAGCTTGAAATGATAAACAAAGGTTTCTGGGTCAAACCCTTTACGAGTTTTGAAACAATCAACCTTAATCACGGTCCGGATGTCGATGCTATTACTTATGGCACTCTGGTCGGCTTTGACAGTAATTTTAAAGAACTGAAACGCGGGTGGTATAATGTCCAATCGATTTATGGCGGTTATAATGGTTCCCAATTGAGTTATGACGGCGTAGATACGAGCTTAAACGGCGGCGTCCTTGGTATAACCGAAACATTCTACAAAGGCAATTTCTTTACGGCCTTGACCGCAACGGCAGGAGCCAATGTAGGCAGCAGCAAAACAATGTATGGGAATGAAGACTTTACAGCACTTCTGGCCGGCATTGGTTCAAAGAGCGGTTATAACTTTGAGTTTAAGAATGGTAAATATATCTTACAACCAATTTTGTTTATGAACTATTCATTTGTAAATACCTTTGATTATACGAATGCTGCCGGAGTAAAAATCGACAGCGACCCTTTGCATACATTCCAGATAAATCCACAGTTGAAATTTATCAGTAACTTAAAGAACGGGTGGCAGCCCTATGCCAGCGTAGGTATGGTCTGGAATGTATTGAATTCCTCAAAAGTACGTGCAAATGATGTCATCTTACCGAAAATGAGTGTCGATCCTTATGTAGAGTATGGTGTCGGTTTACAGCGCAACTGGAAAGACCGTTTTACAGGATTTGCTCAGGCAATGGTACGTAACGGCGGTCGCAATGGTGTAGCTTTAACGTTTGGTTTCAGATGGGCAATCGGTAAGGGCGATGACTTGTAGTTCTCCCCCTCCATTTACCCCTGGGCAATAGGCAAGGGGGATGACCTGTAAGTCGAAGATATTTTACCTTACTATCTAATATGAAAAATTTTTAGCTTCAACTAGAATACTAACACACATTTGGTTATAGGGGATATGGCGTGTTAGATTTAGAGAAAAGCAAAAAGTTTATGAATTTAAAGTTTGAAAACTTTGTTGATACATTGCAAGGCGAGGATATTTTGGCAAAGACTGACAGGCTTGATGAAGTTCTGTCCAGCGGAATTATGACAGGTAATGAAGCTTTAGGTATGGTTACTATGAATAAAGTCAGTCCTGAATCTGACATTAGAGAGAAAGATGGAAAAATTCATAATGTAATAATGCTAGGCTCTAATTCTTATCTTAATCTTTCTACTCATCCTCAGGTTATGGATGGTGCAAGACAGGCTCTAGATGAGTTCGGGTATGGTATGGGAGCTGTATCTAATTATGCTGGTATTACTGATATACATAAAGAATTGGAAGGCAGAATTGCAGAATTTTACGGGGTTGAAGATTCCATAGTGTTTCCTAGCGGATATGGTGCAAATGTTGGTATTGTATCAGCTCTTTGCAGCAAAAACGATGTAGTAATTAATGATGCAGCAAATCATGCTTCAATTTTTGACGGGTGCATGCTTTCAGGTGCAGATATTAAAGTTTATCCCCACAAAGATATGAGATATTTAGAGCGAATTTTATCCCGCTTGCCGGAAGAGAAAACAGGACGATTGATAATAACTGACGGTGTATTTTCGATGGATGGAGATATGGCACCTCTTGATAAAATTGTTGAACTTGCTCAAAAATACCGCTGTAGAGTTATGGTGGACGATGCTCACGGGGTTGGAGTTGTTGGGAAAACGGGGAGAGGAACTGCTGAATATTTCGGGGTTACAGGTAAAATAGATTTGAATGTAGGAATGCTTAGCAAAGGACCTGGTGGTCTTGGAGGGTATTGTGCCGCATCAAGAAAAGTTGTTCAGTATTTAAGACTTTATGCAAGAAGTTATTTTTTCTCGACAGCTCTTCCGGCATCTGTTGCAGGAGGCTTAAACGAAGTGTTTAAACTGCTTGCTTCAGATAATGCAGGCAGGGAAAAATTATGGGAAAATATAAATTACTTGAAGCTAAAGCTTTCGGAAAAAGGGTTTGATATTGGAAACTCTCAGTCTGCTGTAATTCCTGTTATGATTTATAGCGAGCCTGTATTGTTTGAATTATATGACAAACTCCGTAGAAACGGAGTGTATGTCAATATTGTTACTTATCCGGCTGTTAGAAGAAAAGAATGTCGTATGAGGTTATGCGCTATGAAAGATTTAAATTTTGAGCAAATAGAAAGAGCTGTGGATATTATCGCAAAATATGCGCGAGAATATAATGTAATATCTTAATTTTCCAGACTTGTAAATACACCTGTATTTATACTATAATAATCTCTGAATTAGAGAGGTTAAAGGTGGGAAGATATCATTTTATAGCAATCGGCGGAATAGGGATGAGCGGTCTTGCAAAATATTTGCTGGAAGACGGGCACACTGTTTCCGGCTCCGATATTGCTGATTCAAAATATATAGATAAGTTAAGAGAATTAGGCGCACAGGTGAAGATTGGCCATAATGAGGCTAATTTATCTGATGATACTGATATAGTTGTAATAAGTACGGCAATAAGAGAAAATAATCCGGAATTACTTAAGGCTAGACAACTTGGTATTCCTGTTTATCATCGCTCTGATTTATTAGAAGAAATTGCTAAAACAGCTCAGCAGAGTGGCAAGTGCTTTATTGGTTTTTCCGGTACTCACGGAAAAACCACAACGAGCGGACTAGCTTCTTTTGTTTTGGATAAAGCAGGACTGGAACCATCTTTTGTTGATGGCGGAATCATTCCGGAATTAAATACAAATGCCCAGCATAAAAAAGGAAAACATTTTATAGCAGAATTAGATGAGAGTGACGGTACGATTGTTAAATATTCGCCTGATATTCTTGTAATTAACAATTTAGAAGAGGATCATATCGATCATTACAAGAATGGTATGCCCGATTTAGTAAAAACTTTTAATCAGGAAATTGTACAATCTAAAAAGGTTTTAATTAATAATGACAATGCTGGAACGGCACTTCTTAGCGGAAATTTTATTACTTTCGGGCTAAAAGATGCAGACTATACGGCAAAAAATGTTGACAGCGAAACTATTGAAATATTTCATAACGGATGTCTGCTTACTACTATAAAAACGCAGCTGGCCGGTATTCATAATGTTTATAATACACTTGCTGTTGTAGCAGCTCTAAATGAAGCAGGGGTAGAGTTAAAAAAATTAGCACAATATTTTTACCCCTTTACAGGTATGGGCAGACGTTTTCAGAAAGTTTGCGAGTTTAATGGAATTACTGTGTATGATGATTATGCTCACCATCCGACTGAAATTAAGGCTGCATTGCAGGCTGCTGCTTCGAAATTCGGTAAGGAAAATGTTGTTGCTGTCTTTCAGCCTCACAGGTTTACAAGACTTCAATCTTTGTGGAAAGAGTTTCTTACAGCCTTTGAAAATGCCGGCCGTGTAATTGTAACTGATGTTTATGCAGCTTCGGAAGATTCGATAGAAGGGATAAATGGTGAAAATTTCGCAGCTGAGTTATCTTGCGAATATGTATCAGGTAATATGCAGGATGTGGCTCGAAAATTAATGCCAAGCTTGAAAAAGGGGGACGTTGTAATCGGACTTGGTGCCGGTACAATTACTAATCTGGGAAAAGAATTATGCAAATTAGAAACAATTTTGAAATAAAAAATTTGACAACATACAAAATAGGAGGTAAGGTTAAAACACTTTACCTTCCGGAAACTCTGGAAGAGTTGACATCTATTCTTAGAGAACTGGATGAATACGTTGTCCTTGGAAGCTGTTCTGATGTTCTTTTTTCTTCAAACGGCTACAGCGGTAATGTAATTATTACAACTGAAATGAAGAAGTTTGAGATAAGAGGAACAAAAATATATGCAGAATGCGGCGTAAAAGACCCAATGCTTGCAAAAAGCGTTAGCGAAGTATCATTGAGCGGTCTGGAGTTTTTAATAGGGCTTCCCGGTACAATAGGCGGCGCTGTTTATATGAATGCCGGTGCACATGGCCAGTGCATTGCAGATACGCTTGTTTCTTGCTGTCTTTTTGACTGTGAAACAAAAGAAGTGGTTTACAAAAAGAAAGAAGATATGCAATTTTCATACAGGCACTCACTTTTACACGATAAAAGGTTCATACTTCTTTATGCAGAATTTGAATTAAAACGTGCTCCTCTGGAGGATATCAAGGCATTGATGGAAAGAAATCTTACTTTCCGTAAAACAGTCCAGCCATCTTTAGCTAACCCTAATGCAGGAAGCGTTTTTAAAAATCCCGAGAATGATTCTGCCGGAAGATTGCTGGATAAAGCTGGTGTGAAAGAATTCGAAGCTCCGAATGTTAAAATTTGGGAAAAGCACGCTAACTTTATTGTTAATAAAGGTGACGCTACATCAGAAGATGTTCTGGAAATGATGGTAAAGATGCACAATGCTGTAAAAGATACTTATACAATAGAATTAAGACCGGAAATCATATTTATCGGGGATAAAACAGAAAAAGAGGAAGAATTATGCAATATACTATATCAAAAGAAGCAAAAATAGCTGTACTATGCGGCGGAATGTCTTCTGAACGCGAAGTTTCACTGCGCTCAGGAAAAAATATTCTTGCAGCTCTTAAACGCTTAGGGTATGCAAATGCTGAAATAGTTGATGTTTCTGAAAATATTATGAATGATTTAAAAGGTTTTGAATATGCCTATAATACCCTCCACGGAAAATACGGTGAGGATGGATGTATTCAGGGAGTTTTAGAAATTATGAAAATTCCTTATACAGGCTGCGGGGTTATGGCCAGTGCAATTTGTATGAATAAAGAATTCACAAAGCGTATTCTTAAAAATACAAATGTACCTCTTATAAAATCTGCTTTTTTGCTGCCTGGTGACAATCCGGTGAAGAAGGTTATGGATTTAGAATATCCTATAATGGTAAAACCTGTTTCAGAAGGTTCAAGCTATGGGATGAGTAAAGTTAATTGCGATGGCGAGCTGTTTGACGCGGTAAAAGAAGCCCGTAAATATAATGCAGAAGTTTTGCTTGAAGAATTTATCGATGGCTTCTTTGTTACTGTAGGAGTTTTGGAGCGTGATGGCAAGCCATTTGCAACTGAAATTTTAGAAATCAGGACAAAAACAGAGTGGTATGATTTTGATGCAAAGTACACCAAAGGGCTTTCAGAATTTATCGTTCCTGCAACCGGACTTTCAAAAGAAGCTTATGAACTAACACAAAAGTATGCTGTTGAGGCTCATATAGAAACAGGCTGTTCCGGTGTTTCAAGGGTTGATTTTATGGTAAAAGATGACAAACCTTATTTCTTGGAAATTAATACAAATCCGGGTATGACTGATACAAGCGATTTACCAGCTCAGGCAAAGGCTGGCGGTATAGATTATGACAATCTTGTTTTAATGATACTTAACAGCGTAGGATTGAATAAATAATGTCAAATGAGGATATGCAGCATCCAAAATATCACCAGAACCGCCGTCTGCAGCAGGCTAAAATGCAGAGAAAGGTTCGAAAATCTCAAAGGCGTTTAAGCCAGTTGAGAGCTTTGTGGCGTTTGTTTATAATAATATTTTTGATATTCTTAGGTGTTGTAATCCTTAAACTTCCGCAGTGGCGGCTTCATAGAAATGCTTTTGACAATTTGAGCAGTCCTGCTCTTGAGATTACTAATAACAGGATTGTGCCATCTCAAAAAATTCTATCTGCACTTAGAAGAAATCAGGTTTGTACAAAGCCGATTTTTCTTGTTAAGACAGATAACCTTAAGAAAAGTATAATGCAGCTTGAACCGGTAAGGGATGTTTACATAAGACGTTTCTGGTTTCCTGCAAGGCTGCAGATTATTATAATTGAAAGAACTCCGCTTATAACAATTTCTCCGGATATTAATGTACCGCCTATTGCATTTTTCTCTGCTGATGGAAAGCTTATTGGAAGAGATTATATGCCTTTGAGTCCGGATTTTAAAACTGTAAAGGTTATTACATATGGAAGCGGAGATGATTACAGAAACTGGGATAAAGCAAAAGTCAATAATTTTAAAAAATTAGCAGCAACTGTTGAGATGGACTCCGGTGAAACTGTTGAATACATAGACTATAGAAATCCAAAAGATGTATATGTGAAAATTCCTACAGTTAATATCAGATTGGGAAGCTTTAATGCCGGAACATTTGATAAAATCCACAGAATACCGTCGCTTCTTCCACAGGTGAAAATGCTTAATAAAAAGGTTAAGTATATTGATTTAAGGTGGGACACAAATTATATTAAGCTGAATGAATAGAGCTTTTGGGGAATATTTGTTCAAAAGCTTTATATTCAGGGCTCCCAGAAGTCAATGCTTTCCATATTTCAGGTACATCAAGTGTTTGGTTATGTGCTTTATCTAAAGTATTCCTATTTATTGTAGTCTTACCTAAAAGCTTGACCTTTTCTATAGGAATAGCATCTGGAGTCATGAATTCTATTGCTTCTTTTAGCTGATTGTACAATGGCGATTTAGTAGCAGGTTCTCCGGAACAAATATATTTAATCATTTTCATTAGAGTTGTAAATTTATAAGGATTATTAGAGAAATTTTGCAATTGCTGTGTAAAGCCGCCTTGTCCGGAACGACAAAGTTTTTGACGCCTCAATCTTAATTTTCTTGCGTCGAGTTCTTTGGTTGGAATTTTTAATAATACAACATTTTCTTTTTCGTCGAAAATCATATTAGATAATAAAGTTGTCCTTGGTTGTTCTTGAACTTGCGGAGTTTTCCTCCAAAATTTTGTAAAATTTTTCATATCAAATAAAAACACAAACGGAGGGGAGTCAATAGAAGCGTGTGGTTTTATATAACCATCTTTAAGCATAGATTGGTAATTACTTTCTGTTGTTAAATGATACATATATCTTGGTATTTTATGTTTTCCAACATTTTTTGATGTTCCAAAAACTTCTATATTGCTCGGTTTTGATATAGTTTCAATGCCGGTATCAACAAATGCTTCTAATTGCCTTTGCTCTTTAGAAGACAATGAGCGGCTTAAAGCTCTACTTTCAAGCTTCCTGACAGCATTGATAAATGTATCTATTTTCATATTTAATCCCCCATTATTTATATAAAGTATTTATTTTGATAAAAATTGCTATTTGTCTACTTCTCTGCCAGCATTTTGTATGTGTTTATTTATGCTAATATGTAAAAATGACAAAAAGTGCTTATATACACATTCCGTTTTGTAAATCAAAGTGCAAATATTGTTCATTTGTTTCCTATAATCGTCCTGAAATGATGACCGGATATGTTTATTCGCTTCTCAAAGATATATCTGAAAACTACCGCGGTGAAGAACTCAAGACTTTGTATTTTGGAGGAGGCACGCCATCTTTGCTTCCTGTTGAACTTTTAGAGAAAATTATTAAGCCCTTTATATTTTCTAAGGATTATGAATTTACTTTGGAAATAAATCCTGATGATAGGGATTTAGATTATTTTAAACAGTTAAAGTCTTTGGGTGTAAACCGTTTGAGCATAGGCTCGCAAACTTTTGATGATAAAATCTTAAAACTAATAGGTCGCAGACATAATTCTGAGCAAATAACAGAGGCTGTTAATCTTGCAAAAGAAGCCGGATTTGAGAATATAAGCGTTGATTTGATTTACGGGCTTCCGACCCAGACAATGGACTGTCTGAAAAAGGATTTAGAAAAGTTTTTAAGTTTAGATATTCAGCATATTTCTACTTACGGATTGAAAATCGAAGAGGAGTCGTTTTGGGGCAAATGTTATAATAAGGAAACTAACCTGCTTATAACATCTGATACAGATCAAATATATTTACCCCTTGATGATGAACAGGCTGACATGTACGAGGTGGTAAATGATGTTCTTGAAGCGAATGGTTTTTATCGCTATGAAGTCAGTAACTTTGCAAAAGATGGATTTGAGTCAAGGCATAACTTAAACTATTGGAATAACAATGAGTATTATGGTTTTGGCGCGGCTGCGCACGGCTATGTTGACGGAGTGAGGTATTCTAATTACACTTCTCTTGAAGAGTATATGGCTAAACCTCATATTCACGAATGCGGAAGAACACTTAGTATGCAAGAAAAACTCGAAGAAGAAATTTTTCTGGGATTTAGAAAACGTTCGGGGGTAAATGTTTCTGAGATTGACCAAAAATATGGAATTGATTTTGGGAGTAAATATAGACATATTCTTGACAAATACTCGGATTTCATTGAAAAAACGCCTTCCGGATATACTTTTAATCTTAAAGGTACGCTTATTAGTAATATAATACTTTCTGAATTTATATGATGCTTCTTTTTAATCTTTCTGAACGGTTTTCGCTCAACAAGTTCTTAAGCTTCATAATAGCTTGAGCGTGAAGCTGAGAAATGCGTGATTCAGATACATTAATAGCTTCTCCGATTTCTTTCAGGGTCATGTTTTCGTGATAATACAGAACCATAATAGTTCTTTCTCTCTCCGGCAGTCTTTTCAAAGCGTTCTCCAATTCTTTTTTAACGTCTTTTTCTTCTAACTCTTCATGCGGAGCAAGACTATGTGAATCCTGAATAGTATCAATAATTTCTAAATCTCCGTCAGAAGAACCTTTTTTATCATAAATTGATGTGATGGTTGTATCATCAGAGAGAAGCTGTTCGACTTTTTCTTTCTCAATACCGAGAAAGTTTGCGATTTCAGTATTTGTAGCCGCACGCCCGAATTGTTTTTTTAGTTCTTCCTGAGCTTCTTTTACGTCTTTAATTTTTCTTCTGACGCTTCTAGGAAGAAAATCCTGCGAACGGATTTTATCAATAATATTTCCTCTAATTCTTACGAGAGCGTAAGTTTCAAATCTTGCGCCCATCTTTGGAGTAAATTTTTCGACAGCATCTATAAGACCTTCAACGCCGTAGCTTGAAATATCTTCATACGAAAATGTCGGCGGAAGAGCAACCTTAACACGGCCGACTACGTATCTTGTAAGATAAATGTATTGAAGGATAAGGGCATCTCTGAGTTCTTTATTTTCGTGGTCAGCAAAATACTGAGTCCACATTTCTGCCAACTCTTCATTTGTAGCTCTTTTTATTTTATTGTAAGATGTGTCTTGTTCCATCCCTCTGTCCTAAAACATGTCTCTTTATATTGTAACGTTTTGTTAAGAAAATGCTATCATTTATATAGATGAAATCTTGTAACATCTTTACTTGCAAAAAGGCAGCAGCTGCGATATTATTTTTTTAAGGGAGAAAAATATGAAAGAACAGTTGGAAAATATTTATAATTCAGCAAAGAGCGATATTGAAAAAGCTCAATCAATTAGTGATATTGATGAAATCAGATTAAAATATCTCAGCCGTAAAGGTGAATTTAACTCTATTAAAAAAGGACTTAAAGATTTATCTGATGAAGATAAAAGAGTGGTAGGAGCTCTTGCAAACCAGATTACGCAGGATTTGGAAGGGCTGCTTAGAGAAAAGCATGAAGTTTTTTACAGAAAAGAACTTAATGAAAAACTTCAAAAGGATAGAATTGATATTACACTGAATGGCAAGTTTATTCCACAGGGTAAAGTTCATCCGCTCACATCTACAACAAATGAAATTGTAACTATTTTCCAGAATTTGGGTTTTTCAGTTGTATCACCGGAACTTTCTCCGGAAGTAGAAACTGAGTATTATAATTTTGATATGCTTAATGTGCCGAAAGATCATCCGGCAAGAGATGTGCAGGATACTTTCTATGTTAAAGATATGTCCGGTGTTGTGTTGAGAAGCCAGACTTCAGGCGCGCAAATTCATGTTATGGAAAATCAAAAACCGCCTATTAAAGTTATTTCTCCGGGCAGAGTTTATAGAAATGAAAATATTAATGCAAGAAAAAATAATTTTTTCCACCAGATTGAAGGACTTTATGTTGATAAAGACATAACTTTTGGGGATTTAAAGGGTGTTTTGAATGAGTTTATAAGACTTTATTTCGGAGCTTCCCGCCCAACTCGTTTCAGAAGCAGTTTCTTCCCGTTTACAGAACCTTCTGCGGAAGTAGATGTTCAATGTATAATGTGTCAGGGCAAAGGCTGTAAAATTTGCAGCGGAACTGGCTGGCTTGAAGTTCTTGGATGCGGTATGGTTGATGTTAATGTTCTTAGAGGCGTTGGTATTGATCCGGATGTTTATTCCGGCTTCGCATTTGGTATGGGAGTCGAAAGACTTGCTATGCTTAAATATGCAATTGATGATATAAGATTATTCTTCAATAACGATAAAAGATTTCTTGAACAATTCTAAAGGTTTAATATGAAAAAAGTTTTATTGCTTTTGGTCGCTCTTCTTATAGGATTTTCAAATGTATTTGCTGCAAATACCGGATATTATATTAGCAGTGCAGAAGCTGCGAAAATTCAAAAAGAAGTCAGCAAAGTCGGTATCAGACTCCTTAATTCGAACGGTCTTAAGAATAGAACGGTATTTTTCTTTGATGCAAATAGTTCAAGAAAAGCTTATTCTACCCACAGGGACAGACAGATTATAATTTACAGAGGACTGTATGTACTTCTGGATGATGAAGACCAGCTGGCAGCCGTTTTAGGCCACGAAATTTCGCATAGTATGGATAGCTATGATGGAATTTTCAGAGGCTTTTTTCATAATTTGAATAATCTTTGTACACCTAGGAAGTACGAGTATAAATCTGACAAGCGTGCAGTAGACTATATGGTTAATGCCGGCTATAACCCTGTTGCGTTGATTGTGGTAATGAGTAAGGTATTCCCTCAAACCCGTTATGAATGGTGCTGTACACATCCGCTTACTTCAAGAAGAATGATGGAAGTTTATGAATATATTTATAAAAAATATCCTGAATATCTTGTAAATAATCCATATAAAGAAAATCCTTTTTACCAGAACTTTTTATTAACATCAAAGGAAAATCGTGAAAAATTCCAGCAAAAGGTTAAAAGTAATTCAACCAGAAAAGTTCATTATTTGTAAGAAAATTCTTACACTGGTTTTGTTAATTAATATTCAGTCTTGTTATTCAGCAGCGGTAATTGATGACTTTGTTGAAAATAGTCTGGACAAAAATCTTCAGATTAAACCTTATGCTCCTTCAATTATCAATGATGAATTCGCGGAAAGTAATAAAAAATACTCCCGTATAAAACCATATGAGAAATTGAAACCTGTGGATGAGGAGCTTCCAAAAACAGTAAATAAACCGGTGAGGCGCAAAGAATTTATTCTTGAAGAGAATAGAACTCCTGTTCAGATTTGTATAAAAGAAATCTATTCTTCTAAAAAGAAGCTTGAAGAGGGTTCATATCTGGAATTTAAAACAATATCTGATGTAAATTATAAAGGGAAATTTTATCCGGCAGGAACACCTGTTAGAGCCCGTTTAGAAACATTATCCCCGCGTGGAACCTGGGGTACTCCTGCAGAGATTGTTATCGGGAATTTTTCTATTGGCGGAAAGCCTCTTTATGGTGAAATAACCCGAAACGGTACAAACAGGATATTATGGGTAAGGCCTCTGGCTATTGCGGGCGGTATCTTTTTCGGAACAGGTATTTTCTTTATGTTTATAAAAGGCGGTCATGCTAAAATTAAGCCGGATGAAATTTTTACTGTTTATTATTAAACAATTTTTCTTCAAGCTTTTGTGCTGTTTTTGTTTTAGCTAATCCACCCTGCGAAGTTTCTTTTAGAAGCGGCGACATTAGCTGTCCGGTAATCTTTAGCGTATCAACAATTTCATCTATCGGAATTTTACTCTCAACTCCGCACAATGCAAGCTCAGAAGCTGTTACAGCATGAACCGCAAGGAATGCATTTCTCTTAATACAAGGTACTTCAACAAGCCCGCATACAGGATCGCAGGTAAGTCCGAGGATATTTTTAAGTGCAAGTGCAGCCGCATTAATAACTTCACTAACATTGCCTCCGAGCATTTGTGTAAGAGCTGCAGCAGCCATAGCAGATGCGACTCCGCATTCAGCCTGACAGCCGGCAACTGCACCTGCAAGCTGAACTTTATTAGAAATAATCAGCCCTGTCATACCGGCAGTGAGAAGACCGTTTATCTGCTGGGTTTCTGAAATTTTTTCTTCTTCTGCAGCTGCGATTATTACAGAAGGTACAATTCCGCAGGAACCGGCAGTAGGGCAGGCAACAATTCTTCCCATTCTGAGATTTTCTTCTGCTGTTGCAAGTGCATAAGTTGTTATTTTTTCAAAAGTTTTTCCGAAAATTGTGCCTTTTTTCTGGTATTTTTCTATAAGTTTTGCGCAATCATCTCCGCACCATCCGCTTATAGCTTTTTCTTTTGATTTAAGTCCGTTTTTAACAGCATCTTTCATTGCAAGCAAATCTTCTAAAACTTTTAATCTTACAACATCTACAACTTCTCCAAGAAGAGATGCTTCCTCTTCTTGAGCTACTTCGTAAATGGATTTATTTTCTTCTGCGCATCGTATTTGTAAATCTGAAAATGATAATATTGGCATTATTTGAGCTTTCTGATGTTTGTTACAAAAAATACATCCTTAATCTGTTTTACTTTTTCAACAGCATCTTCTCCTATCGGAATGTCCAGAGCAACATACATAGAAGCAGTTCCGCCCTTAGAGCTTCTATCACAATGGAGAGAGGCAATGTTAACTTTCTGTTTTTGTATAATTTCACTAACTGTAGAAATCATACCGGGACGGTCTTTATACATTAAAAGAAGTGTATCGTAAGAACCGTCAATATTTACAGAAAAACCATTAATACAATTAATTCTTATTTCTCCAGCACCGACAGAATCTCCGGAAACGGTCATTTTGTTATCAAAAGTTATATCTACAGAGTTCGGATGTCTTGAAATATCCTGAGCATATTCGTAGGAATAATCAACGTTTTCAACAACATCAAAGATGTTTTTAATGATAACATCGTCGACGGAATATCCAAGAACTCCAGCCAGCAGACCTTTGTCAGTTCCGTGTCCAAAGCCGGTTGTTGCAAAAGAATTATATAAGCAGAATTTAACTTTAGAAAAACTGTTTTTATAAATATTTCTGGCCATAAGTCCAAGCCTTACTGCGCCTGCAGTGTGAGAAGCAATCTATTAGCTATAAGTCCATTGATAGTAAGAATATCT
>UNSK01000009.1 GCA_900552525.1 Candidatus Gastranaerophilales bacterium
ATATGGTAATGACGGCGATGGACAGTCTTGAATTAATTTCCAGTCATTTATCACGAATGCGTGATTTAGCTGAGCTGGCAGCTAATGGAACTTCTGGAGAAGGCTCTTTGCAAGCCATTCAATCTGAAATCAATGTGCGTTCAGACGAAATCAACAGGCTAGTGACGAATACAGAGTTTAATAATCTTAATTTTTTTGAGGGTGAACCTGAAGAGATGGGCGATTTTATAGCCAGAGTTGACCGATTAACGGAGGATGAAGCAATCGCTCAGGGGTATACAATCATAACAACTGCAGATGAGTTACAGGCTATGCAAGATAACTTATCTGGCAAATATATTCTTATGAATAATATTGATTTAGAAGGGTATGATTGGGCTCCAGTTGGCACAACTGCAAATCCATTTTTGGGAGAGTTTAATGGAAATGGCTATGTGATTTCGAATTTAAAAATAATTAAACCAGATGAAAATGATCTCGGGGTATTTGGTTATACAGGAACTTCAAGTATAAGTAACTTAGGACTGGAAAATATTGAAATTAATGGTAAAGATCACTGCGGTTCTCTTGTAGGACAAGGGGGAGGTACCGTTAAAAATTGTTATTCAACTAACGCTGTTATATCAGGCAGGTACGTAATTGGTGGTCTTATTGGCTGGGATTTTACTAACTCTATAAGTTTTTGTTATTCAAATTCGGATGTATCAGGAAATGGTTATGTTGGTGCTTTATTAGGAGAAAGCTATAATAGTGTAGATAATTGTTTTGCAGTTGGAAGTGTTACAAGCCCTTGGCTGGCAGGTGGTTTGATAGGAAAATGTTATAGTAAAATTTCAAATTCATATGCTGCTGCAAAAGTGTCTTGTAATAGAGAAGGCGGTGGTCTGATAGGAGGTCTAAATCATGTACAAAATCTGGAAAATTGTTATTGGGTTATAGATGAATCCTCTCAGGTAACGAGTACTTGTGGAACCGGAGTAACAACAGATGAACTGGAAGCCTTAATAGAAACAGGAATATTGCCTTCGATTTTAGAACCAGAAAATAAGTATTATCCTACAGTTTTTCAGGCCGGTATAGATTCATCGTCCAGCTCAAAAATTTCATTAAATATATCTTTTGCCTTGACCGTCCCTAAGATAAATTTATCAACCTCTGAGAGCGCCAGAAATTCTTTAGAAAAAATAGATGAGCTTATCAAACGTGTAAATGCAAAGCAGACCGAATATGGTGCCGCACACAACAGGCTTGAATCAGCACTTGAATCAATTGGAGTAAGTATTGATAATCTTACCTCAACTCAATCAACAATTCGTGATGCTGATATTGCAGAAGAGAGCAGTGCGTATATTAGAAATCAAATTTTGCAACAGGCGGCAATGACGCTTATGGCAACAGCAAACCAGACTCCAGAACTAGCATTACAGCTGCTGTAAGAGTGTTTTTATACGTTTCTAGCATATTTACATTTATTTGGCAAATAAATCCTGTAAACATTTGAAACGTATAAGAAATTTGTGTAGTATAATATAAAAGGCGCTTTTGACTTTGGAGGAGTGTAGTTTATGAAAAGATTTGCAAGTACAATATTAATGACTGCCGTATTAATGGGTATAGGAGCAGCATATGCTGCAACTCCGGCAGAAATGTATGACGATGTGTGGAAAATCGTTAATAAAAAATATTATGATCCAACCAACAACTCACAGGATTGGAATAAATGGAGATATCGTTATCAAAATAAATTGAAGACAAAAGAGGATGCATATGTTGCAATTGAAACAATGCTAACAAGCTTAAATGATCCTTATACACGTTTTCTGGATCCAAAAGAATTTTCGGAAGAAACTCAGTCTATAAAAGGCTCTTTGAAAGGTATCGGAACCCAGATTGGACTTCGGGACGGCGAACTTGTTATCATTGCTCCGCTAGAGGACTCTCCGGCAGAACGTGCAGGACTTCTTGCGGATGATAGAATTTTGGAAATTAACGGCGAGAGTACAAAAGGTATAAGTATAGATGCAGCTGCAGATAAAATAAGAGGTGAAAAAGGCACAACTGTAACACTTCTTATACAAAGAAAAGGCGTGCCAAATAAAATTTATAGTGTAGTTAGAGATGAAATAGAAGTTAAATCGGTTTCTTGTAAGCCACCGTTTGAAACAACAAAAATTCCGGGAGATATTCAATACATACGTTTGAGCTCTTTTATCAGTAAAAATGCAGCCGGCGAAATTGAATCCATCTTGAATAATTCAAGCGGAATGAAAGGGTTTATAATTGATTTACGTTCAAATCCGGGCGGTCTTTTGACCAATGCAATATATATTTCAGACATGCTTTTAAGAGGCGGTGTAATTGTTAGCACTGTTGACCGTGACAGCTATAAAACTACTACAAGAGCACGTATGCAGCAGGTTACAGACAAACCGATAGTGGTGCTTATTAATAAAGGCTCTGCTTCTGCAAGCGAAATTTTGAGCGGTGCTCTAAAAGATAATCACCGTGCGACAATAGTCGGGGAACAATCTTTTGGCAAAGGGCTTGTTCAAGAAATTAATAAGCTTCCAGATGAAGCAGGTATGAATATTACAATACAAAGATACCTTACTCCGTCAGGAAGTGATATTCATAAAAAAGGCATAACTCCGGATGTTGTGGTAGAATTAACTCAGGAGAACGCAGATGCAAAAGATGACGTTCAATTGAAGAAAGCTATTGAAATATTGGAAAAAATGACATGTCTTGTACAAAAGAATGGGTAATAAAAGGGGAAAGTTCCTCAAAAAGTAGTAAATCAGTTATTGACAGATTATTAGATGTTAGGGGCATCACTTCAGAAGAGGCAAAGAAAGATTTTCTTAATCCTCTGGGGATAACGCTGATGCACCCTAACGCTTTCTGTGATATGCCAAAAGCTGTTGATAGAATAGTTAAAGCCATTGATGAAAAAGAAAACATACTAATATACGGTGACTTTGACGCAGATGGAGTAACTTCAACTTCTGTTTTGATGAAAACTTTTGCATATTTAGGTGCAGAAGTTGATTACTATATTCCTGACAGGGAAGCAGAAGGGCACGGGCTTAATACAAAAGCTCTTGTGCAGCTTTTAACGAAAAAGAAACCAAAGCTTATAATTACTGTTGATAATGGTATTAGCAGTGTTGAAGAGGTGAAATTTATAAATAGTTTTGGGCGGGATGTAATTATAACAGACCACCACGAAGCTCCGGATGAACTTCCGCCTGCACTTGCCATTATAAACCCTAAAGCAATGAACGCTCTTGATGATAAACTTACTACGTCTCAGCTTGAATCAATGACCTCGCTAGCAGGTGTCGGTGTTGCTTTTAAGCTTGCGCAGGGGGTGCTTGAAAGATTTAACAAACTTGATTTTTCATATGAAATAATGCCTTTTGTAACAGTAGGTACAATTGCGGATTTGGTTCCTTTGATTGGAGAAAACAGATATTTTGTCACTAAAGGGCTTGAATTAATAGCGGCTGGTAAACATTACGGTCTGAAAAGAATGCTTGATGTTGCCGGTGTCGGCACTGACAACGGACTTACTGCTGAACAGATTGCATTCACAATCGCTCCAAGAATTAATGCCTCGGGCAGAATTGATACTGTTGACGCTGCTGTTAAAGTTATGATTTCCGAAAATAAACAGGAAATTGAAATGGCTATTATTTCGCTTGAAAACTTTAATAAGCTAAGACAGCAAATGTGTTCAGATACCTTTGCAGAAGCGGATGAAATTTGGAAAGCCTCTAGAAGCAGAGATAATGCAATTGTTTTATTCTCAAAAGATTGGCACATCGGCATAATTGGCATTGTGGCTTCTAAGTTTGTTGAGAAATATTATAAGCCGACTTTTATAATGAATTATAATGAAGAAGCAAAATGTTTCAGATGTTCAGCAAGAGGTGTAAAAGAACTTAACCTTTATGACATCATATCTAATATTTCTGAAAATCTTGACGGGTTCGGCGGTCACCAGATGGCCGGCGGTTTTGCTTTTTCAGAGGAAAAAATATCTTTTGATGAGGTTAAAAAAGCTTTAAATAAAACCGTTGATGAAATGCTAGCAGGAAAGAAGCTTACTCCTTCATTGGATATTGATTTGGAACTTTCGATAAATGATGTAGATGTTTCTCTAGTAGAAGAAATTTCAAAATTAGAGCCTTTCGGGATGGCAAATCCATCTCCAGCTTTTGTTGTGAACAATCTCGTTCTAAAACAAAAAAAGCTTATGGGCTCCACAAAAGAACACTTGAAATTAACAGTTGAAACACCTTCCGGTACTTTAGACTGCGTCTGGTGGTCAAAGGGTGATGTTCCTCTTGTTTCCGGTGACAGGCTTGATATCGCTTTCGCCCCTCAGCTAAATACGTTCAACGGGGTAACTTCTGTGCAATTGATATTAAAAGATGTGCACTCAGATGCTTTAATGCAGGAAGAAACTTCAAAAACTAAAATTTATGACCATAGAAAGAAAACAAATATTCTTGCTCAGGTGAATGATTATATAAAAAATTCGAAATTAAAAATATGTGCTTTTGTTGAAGATAGAAGCATTTTGGAAACTCTGAAACCGTTTGAGGCAATATGCAAGAATATTTCAACACGGAGCAATGCTGAAAAGTCAGATGTTTTAATGTTTTTTGATTATCCGGCAGATGATGATGTAATGCAGAGTTTAATGACAACAGTGTCACCTGATGCAATTCACTATATGAATTACCAGAGGGGTAAATATAATGAAGAACTTCTTTTAAAGACTTTTTCCGGAATGATAAGATATACCTGTAATTCACTTAATGGCGATTTTAATCTGTGCAGGGCTGCTTCAGCACTTGGAGTTACAGGCGATGTAATTGAAACATTGCTTGAAATGTTTGAAGATACAGGTATGATTAAGATAACAGATAGAAAAACAGAAAGTTTTAAGATAAACTTTCTGGAAGCTGTAGAGTTATCGAAGGCTCTTCATACAACAAAATATTCAGAATTTGTAGAACTTATGAACACAATAGGTGATTATAAGCATAAATTTATGACAATGGATTTAGGCTAAACCTAACCCCTTTACTTAAAACCTTTTTATGCTAGCATGGTTTCATAAGGAGAAATATTTTTATGAAAAACTATGAATTATTAACGATTTTCAAACCAAGTCTTGATTCAGAAGAATTAGACAAAGTTGTAGATAAAATTTCTGAAGAAGTTAAATCTAACAAGGGTTCTGTATCTTCTGTTGACAAAATGGGCCGCAAAAAGTTGGCTTATGATGTACAAGGCTACAGAGATGGTTATTTTACAACTATGATTGTATCTCTTCCTGGCGAAGCAGTTGTTGATTTCAAAAGAAGTCTTAAATTAAACGAAAATATTTTAAGATTTATGTTTATGGAAGAAGCAAAGAAAGCTCAGACAGTTTAAGTCAAAATATGTTGGAGTTTTAATACAAACCAGAAAGAAAGTGAATTAAAAAGAATGACATTAGCAAAAGCAGTTGTAACAGGAACAGTATTCAGAGCACCGGAAAAACGTTTCACCCAAAATAACGTGCCGGTATCTTCTTTTGTGCTTAACATAGGTGACAGAGAAGAGATGCTTTTAAGAGTTATCGTAAAGCGTGCAGCTCTGGATGAAGCTGTATCTGCTCTTTCTAAAGATGACAGAGTGCTTGTAGAAGGCAGACTGCAGATTACAGCTGTGAAAAATGACAGCGGTGCTGAAAGAAGAATTTATGAAATCGACGCTAATACAATAGAACCGATGGGGGCAGGTTCTGCTCCGGCAGCAAAATCTTCCGGTTCTGGCGAAGATATCGTAAAATTTTCACAGGAAGAGTTTTCTGACGAATTAATCGGAGAAGACGAGATTCCATTCTAGTGCTAGCGAATGGGCTGTTCAAGAGGCAGACGGACAAGTCCTGAATATAAAGCTGGTAGTTATTATTGTCTGCCGACCAAATGTTGAAAAAAGGGCTAGAAAGGCAAATAAAACAATGGCAAAACAAGATGCACAAGATAGAAAAAAACGTAAGACCTGCTCATTCTGCGCAGATCACGTAGAATCTATTGATTACAAAGATGCAGCAAAGTTAAAAAGATACTTAACAGAAGCAGGAAAAATCATTCCTAGAAGAGTAACAGGCAACTGTGCAAAACACCAGAGAATGGTTACTACAGCTATTAAAAGAGCTAGAGAAGCTGCAATTATTAGTTATGTATTTGATTAATTTTGAATGTAAAATCAAAAAAGTATAAATATAGGAATGGCGGAAAGTTTTTTGCCATTCCTATGTTCGCGTTTATTAGTATTTAAAAGAGGATGCAATTATGAACAATCAAATCACAATCAGATCCGACCGTAAGGATGATTACACATTTCAGTACAAGGGCGAAGATGTAACGCTCAAAGCCGGCAGCATAATAAGTATCGCAGACGGCTTGGCAGAAGTTGTTCTTCCAACCTGCGCAATGAAGATTGTGAAAAATCTGATTGTAATTAAGGATGATGTTAAGTAGTGAATTTATCCACTCATTGACAAAAAATCTTTAAAGACTAGAATTATAATATAACTTAGTATAGTAAGTTAACGTAGTATATTTAATCAAAGAAGGAGATTAATCTCATGGCACGTGAAAAGTATGAACGTACAAAACCGCACGTTAACATTGGTACAATTGGCCACGTTGACCACGGTAAAACAACATTGACAGCAGCTATTACAGGTGTTATGGCTGCAGCCGGTAAAGCACAAGCTAGAAAATTCGATGAAATTGATGCTGCTCCGGAAGAAAAAGCAAGAGGTATAACCATCTCTACAGCTCACGTAGAATACGAAACAGATGCTAGACACTATGCACACGTTGACTGCCCTGGCCACGCTGACTATGTAAAAAACATGATTACTGGTGCAGCTCAAATGGACGGAGCAATCCTTGTTGTTGCAGCTACTGACGGTGCAATGCCTCAGACTCGTGAACACATCTTGTTAGCAAGACAGGTTGGTGTTCCTAACTTGGTTGTATTCTTAAACAAATGCGACATGGTTGATGATCCGGAATTATTAGAATTAGTTGAAATGGAAGTAAGAGAACTTCTTTCTTCTTATGAATTCGACGGTGACAATATTCCTTTCATCCACGGTTCAGCTTTAAAAGCTTTGGAAGCTGTTCAAGCTAATCCAAACGTACAACGTGGTGAAGATAAATGGGTTGATAAAATTTGGGAATTGATGGATGCAGTTGATACATACTTCCCAACTCCAGAACGTGACTTAGACAAACCGTTCTTGATGCCTGTTGAAGACGTATTCTCTATCACCGGTCGTGGTACTGTTGCTACAGGTAGAGTAGAACGTGGTATTGTTAAAGTAGGTGACGAAGTTGAATTAGTTGGTCTTGGCGAAACTAAGAAAACAACTGTTACCGGTGTTGAAATGTTCAGAAAACAACTTGACCAAGGTCAAGCTGGTGACAACATCGGTGCATTGTTGAGAGGTATTGACAAGACTGAAATCCAACGTGGTCAAGTTCTTTGTAAACCTGGTTCAATTCACCCGCACACTAAATTTACTGCTAACGTTTACGTTTTAACTAAGGATGAAGGCGGGCGTCACACTCCATTCTTCCCTGGTTACAGACCACAGTTCTATATCAGAACTACTGACGTTACTGGTTCTATCAAATTTGAAGGCGAAATGGTAATGCCTGGTGATAACGTAGTAATGGAAGTTGAACTTATCAACCCTGTTGCTATTGAAGAAGGTATGAGATTCGCTATCCGTGAAGGCGGTAGAACAGTTGGTGCTGGTGTTGTTGATAAAATTATTGAATAATCTTAATTTTATAAAACATTAGTTTGAAAAGGAGCGGCTTTAGTTGCTCCTTTTCTTGATTTTTTAAAAGGAGTATTGTGTATGCGTGTTTCTAATAATTCAAAGAGTTTTTGCAGCTTTAGTGCTGTAAATACTAAATATTTAAAAGAAGCAAAAAAAGACTATAAGTTATTATGGTATGTATCACCAAGTATTTTAGATTCTATAGAAGTAGATCATTTTATGCGCAGAATGTCTGACAAAGATGTTATAGACACTCTAGAGGCTATAAGACCTTTTGCCAAAAACCTTGAAGATAGAATTGCAAGATTGCTGCCCAAGTTTGATGCTAGAATTGATTTTTAAGTATTAAATTAATAGATAATTATTCTTAGTATTAGTAATAAAAGTTTTTTTGTAGCTCTTTGGTACTTCAATACAAACATATTCTGTTTTTTTCTTTAGACCACATAAGCCAATTACCGAGTCATGTTTAAAGAAATTCTTAATAAATTGCATATTTAAATCCTTTCCAAAGTATGGTATAATAACACTACTTATTTAATGAGGATTGTGATTTAGTCAAGGTAAGGAGTTGGCTAATGCAATAATTTCGTATTTAATATAATTTTTAAAGAAAGGTTGAAAACATGGCAAAAGTAACAAAAGAAATGGGGATAATGGATATCGTTCAACAGCATCCAGAAGCAATTGCAGTATTCCAGAAATATGGCATGGGATGTATTGGCTGTGCTGCTGCACATTTTGAAAACCTTGAAGCAGGGGCTAAAGTTCACGGTTTTAATCCAGATGAAATGGTGGCAGAAATTAACTCAATTATAGGAGAGTAATAACTTGTTAATGTGGCAATTTTTGTGCGTAGTGGGTATTGCATTTGTAATACTCGAAATTTTTACGCCAAGTATGTTTTTCTTAAATTTCGCACTCGCAGCTTTCATTACAGCAGCAATATCTTATGTATATGCGAGTAAATTTGGTCTTGTGCTTATTTTCTTTGTCTTGTCGTTTCTTTCATTCGCGTTTTTACGTCCGCTGCTTCTTAGAAGGAATTCAAAGGAAACTGAAACCGGAATAAGTGGTAAATATATAGGAAAGAGTGCCAGAGTTACTGAAGATGTTACTGATTCAAAAGGAGTAATAACTATTTATGACGAGCGATGGGATGCAAGAAGTATTGATACTTCTCTTATTCCAGCCGGTTCAGAAGTTAAAATTGTTAAAAATGATGGTTTAATAATGTTTGTAGAGAATAACAAATAGGAGAGTTTTTATGATTTCATTATCAATTTTTTTAATAGTTTTAGCACTTGTTTTTGTGGCTAAAGGTGTTATTATTGTACAGCAGGCAGAAGTCGTTATTGTAGAGCGTCTGGGTAAATTTGACAGAGTTCTTCAGTCAGGGTTTAATTTCATAATTCCAGTTTTAGAAGCTCCTAGAGCTATTGATTGGAAAGTTACACAAAAAGGGTTTGATGGCTCAACTTATTCAATTATTCAGAAGAGAACAAAAATTGATTTAAGAGAAGCTGTATATGATTTTCCAAGACAAAATGTAATTACTAAAGATAATGTTTCAATAAGCATAAATGCGTTGTTATATTTTCAGATTGTAGATCCGAAGTCTGCTGTTTATGAAATCCAAAATCTTCCTGATGCAATTGAAAAATTAACACAAACAAACCTTAGAAATCTGGTAGGTCAGCTTGATTTAGATGAAAGTTTAGTATCAAGAGATAAAATCAATCATGAGCTTAGAGCTATTCTGGATGAAGCTACCAATAAATGGGGTGTAAAAGTTAACAGGGTAGAACTTCAAGATATTATTCCTCCAGCAGACATTCAATCAGCGATGGAAAAACAAATGAAGGCAGAACGTGACAGACGTGCAGCTATTTTAGAGGCAGAAGGTTTGAAAAAATCAGCAGTATTAAAAGCCGAGGGTGAAAAAGAGGCTGCTATCAACCGTGCTGAGGGCGAAAAACAAGCAAATATTTTAAGAGCAGAAGGTGTTGCTCAGGCTAGAATACTTGAAGCAGATGGTGAAAAAGAAGCTATTCAAAGAATTATTAATGCTCTTGCTGATAAAGGTCAGCCGGATAAATATTTGATAGCAATGAAATACTTAGAAACAATGAAGACAATAACAAGCGGTAAGGACAATAAGATTGTTTATATGCCTTATGAAGCAACAGGAATCTTGAGTTCTGTAGACGGAATAAAGCAGATGTTTTCTAAATAAATTTTTATGATAATATATATGCAAGAAAGGATACAGAATATGAAAAAAGGTTTATTAATGTTAATAGCAGCAGCTGCTTTTACAACAGCAGCATTTGCATATGACTATGATACAAAAGTGCCGGTTCCAGGAAAAACCCTTGCCGATGGTAAATTACAAGCTGATATGCTATTTCCTGTTTATGCATACGGTTTAAGAATTGCAGCACCTGACTGTCAAACTTTTTCTATTACAGACACAAATATAACTAAGCCTAAAAATAACGGCAGCTGGGAAGAAATTTGGACAGTAAAAGCCTGCACAAGAACAGCTAGAATTCCTATTAAGTTTAGTACAACAGAACAAGGAACTGATTTTGCAATTGACCCTATGGGCGTAAAAGTCGCAAAATAACGTACAGAAGAATTATATATTACGGCTTTGATTAATTTTCAGAGCCGTAATATAGTTTAGCGGGGAAAGATGGATATAACATTTGGAACGGACGGCTGGAGAGCTGTATTAGATAAAGATTTTACAGGAGTAAATGTAGAAAGAGTAACTCTTGCTATAGGGAAATATATAGCTGATAATTTTGGTTTTTGTAAACCTATTCTTATAGGATATGATCCTAGAAATAAGGCAGATGAATTTTCTGCTTTATGTGCGGAATTACTAAAAGGCAAGGGCTTTAATGTACTTTACTCTTCACGGGTTGTTCCAACCCCTATTCTTGCATATAATGCACTTATTCAAAATGCCTGTGCAATAATGTTTACAGCATCACATAACCCTCCGGAATATTTAGGTATGAAATTTATTCCAGACTATGCAGGGCCTGCAACAAGTGATATTACAGATGAAATAGTAAAAAATATTGATATTGAATTTCCTGGTTCAGATTCATCAGGAACAATGCATAAAATTGATTTTGGAGCAAAATATAATAAACATATTGAAGAACTCATAGACTTTGATACCATTAGGAAATTGAAAACAAATATTGTGTTTGATGGTCTGTATTCAGCATCTATAGGCTATTTTGATGAATTATTGAACCAGCATAGGATAAAATTTTCAACACTACATATGTATCATGATAATGAATTTGGCGGAGGAATGCCTGATCCAAAACCCAGATTTTTGAAAGAATTAATTGAAACAGTTAAAAAGATGCCGAATGCAATCGGGCTTGCTAATGACGGTGACGCAGATAGATTCGGGGTTATAAATGAAAATGGTGAATATGTTTCTCCAAATGAGATTATAGCAATTCTTCTTAAACATCTTAAAGAACGCGGTATTGATGGGAGTGTTGTTAAGACAGTTGGTTCAAGCCTCCTTATAGATAGAGTAGCTGCAAAACTAGGTATAAATGTTATTGAAACAGCAGTCGGATTTAAGCATGTCGGAGAAGCAATGCGTAAAAATAAAGTTATAATAGGCGGCGAAGAGTCTGGAGGATTGAGCATTCAGGGCCATATACCTGAAAAAGACGGGCTGCTTGCTAATTTACTTGTTCTTGAAACAATGGCTTCTACTGAAAAATCGTTAGTAGAACTTCAGGAAGATTTGTATAAACTTGCCGGATGTAAATTTTATACAGACCGTATAGATTTGAAGCTTGATAGTCAAGAAGAAATCAGACCAATTCTTGAAAGGGTAAAATTATTGCAAAATATAGGCGGGTATAAAGTAACTTCAATTGACACAAAAGATGGAGTTAAGCTTATGCTTGGAGATACGGCTAAGATACTTGTAAGACCAAGCGGAACAGAACCACTGTTAAGAATTTATTTTGAAACAGATAGTCAGAAGTGTCTGGAAGATTTAAAAGAAAAATTTGAGATATAAAGTAATACGGGCGTTGCTTAGCAAAGCCCTTATTACTTTATATAAGTGCGATTTTGTTACCTGCAATGACTCGCAGGTGGGTGAGTGCCTTAATTAATCCATTTCCTGCTGGCGATTTTGTATCGGCAGGTATACTTCAATAATTATAGAGCTTACTCTCCCTATTTATAAAAATGTAGGAACAAAATAAACACCTATATAAAGTAATATCATTATGTCATACTTTTTTTTATATTTCAAGCGGGTTATTTTTTCTAAAAATAGCCATCAGGCTGATAGACAACTTAAACTTTTCAGATAAAAATGAGTTAGTGAAAGGGATTTTTTATGAGAGATTTTACAAAGCAGGAATTACTCATACTTAATCTTGTTGCCAAAGGTCTTATGAATAGAGAAATAGCAGAAGAATTAAGTATGTCTAACTCAACAACTAAAGCACATATGGAAGCTATTTACCGAAAACTTAATGTAACAAACAGAGTTCAGGCTGTAGTGAAGGCTATCACGCTTCAAATTATCAAAGTTTAACTTCTGTTATAATTGTGATAGAATTTTCGCATGAGTAGATTTTTGTTAAGAGAAATTCCATATAGCAATATCCATGTAGAACTGGCTGAAATAGGATTTGATTCTTTATATTTAGATGTTATATCAGAAAAATTCAGATATAAAAATATAAAAATATACGGATTATCAACAGCTCAGGCAAATATATTGAAACAAACGGCTTTAATCTTCGGAGCAGATTGTGCTGTCAATAGAAATGTTGTTACCGGAAAAATTGAAACCTCGGATGTAATTCTTTGCGGAAGCTATTCTCAGCTGCAAAAGATTATTTCAAAACTAAAGGGGCAGCCGTTTAAGCTTGCAATGCTTGCGGGGGAAATTCAGGACTTTTTAAATAAACCTGCCGGTAAGACAAAAATAGCGGGGATTTTGAATGTAACTCCTGACTCTTTTTCTGACGGAGGATTATATTTAAAACCGGAAGATGCACAAAGAAAGTTGATTTCTTTAATTGAAGACGGTGCTGATATGATTGATATAGGTGCAGAAAGTACAAAACCTTATTCAGTACCTGTTGCGCCGGAAGAGCAGATTGCGCGTCTAAAACCAATTTTATCTTTTATAATAAATGAAGGTTTAACTACAAAAATTAGCATCGATACAAGAAGTTCAGCTGTCGCAGATTTTGCTCTGAATAATGGTGCTCATCTAATAAATGATGTTTCGGGATTCGAATATGACAATAAAATGGCGAATGTAATTTCTAGATATAATGCAGGTGTAATAATTCAGCATTCAAAAGATAAAGCCGAAAATACGCCTGTTTATAAGAATGTAGTAGATGAAATCTTTTTAAACCTTAAAGATAAAATCAATTTTGCTCGGGAAGCAGGTATAAATGATATTATCATAGATCCGGGCATTGGATTTGGAAAATCCAGGGAAGATAATTTCAAGATATTAGAAAATATTCAAACTTTTTATTCTCTAGAATGTCCAGTTATGGTGGGAATCTCAAGAAAAAGGCTTCTGCAGGTTCAGGATGCTGGCAATGATATTAAAGACTCCTTTACTCTTGCTTATTCCTATCCTCTAATGAGTGCTGGAGTAGATTTTCTTAGGGTTCATAATGTAAAACTGCATAAAATATTTTTAAATTCCCTACCCACATAGGCAATTTATATTCAAAAAAAAATAATGTAATATGTAAAATACAGATTAGATGAGAATATAACTATGGGTATTTTAAAAGATTTAATAAGTATAAGTATATTTGTCATATCACTCTTTGTTTTATATAAGACTACAGATCACAATATTGCCTTAATAAGTGTTATAACGATTACGATTATATATTTGATAAAGCATGTAAGGCTTAGTAAGTTTTTAAAAAAAGAAGCTCAATCAGCGAAGATTAGTGCAAAAGAAAAAGATGAACAGCTCAAATGCATGCTGGAAAATATGCCTATATTAGCGTTTCTAAAGGATACAGAAAATAATTTTATTATCGGCAGCTCCTCTTTTGAAGAAGCGATTAATTGTCCAAGAGGAGAATTAAGCACCAGGCATCTATCTGATGTTGCGGATGAAGAATCCCTAAAATATGCACACAAAGAGGATGAAGAAATTTTTCGTACCCAAAAACCTATTGTAGCTGAGAGGAATATTACATATGTAAATCAGCCATTTCTTGGCCGTGTAAGAAAAGCGCCGGTCTTTGATGCGAATGGAGATATTAAACACATACTCGTAATATATGAAAATATTGAGGCAGAAAAAGAGATTGAAAGACAAAAAGAATACTTTATCGAAACATTGATTCATGATTTAAAAATTCCAACCCTCGCACAGCTCAGAGGGCTTGAGCTAATAAAACATGAAACAATAGGAACTATCAATGAAGAGCAAAAAGAGCTAGTAAGTCAAATAGAAGCTTCCTGTAAGTATATTCTTGACATGATTTCAATGGTGTTAAAAACATATAGATATGAAAATGGTAAAAAACATCTGGTGTTTGAATATTTTAGCCTTTCAGAACTCGTAATTGAATGTTTTGAAGAAATTTCTCCTGTAGCTCAGGAAAAAGAAGTAGAATTTGTTTATAAGGATAACGGACTTAATACAATTATTGAGGCAGACAGAGTTGATATGAAGACAGTAGTTCTAAACCTGCTATCCAATGCCGTTATGTACTCTAATCATAATGAGCAGGTGACCGTTAATATAGAAGTTTCTACAAATCATATTCAAGTAGAAATTACCAGCCGCGGCATTACACTTTCAGAACGCGAATGTTCAACAATGTTTAATAAAACTACAGGAGAAGTGCCAAAATACACGACAATTGGGCACGGAATAGGCTTATATCTATGTAAAAAGATTGTAGAAAGCCATTACGGCAGAATCAGTGCCTCAACAGATGGAAAAATTTGTAATAAATTTTTATTCACAATTCCCTTAACTCACAAGAAACATCGTTTTGAAGCCTCACAAACTCTTTATATCTAACCTGACTCATTAACATTTGTAAAAAAATATATATTTTAGGCTGGCAAAACTTAAAAAAAATGTTAATATATGAATTGAAGGGATAATCAGTTTTGTAAAGAATTTTTAATAAAATGTCAATTTTTTTTGTTTATAAGTTTTAAATAGTCTATAGTCTTTAGGTGGAAGTGTGAAAAAAGAAAAAAATTTAGCAGATAAGATTACAAATCTTTCGGATAAAGCCCCGGTTTCATCGCCATTTTTTCAGGAAAAACTGGTGTCAAAGGTTAATGCTTTGACCTTCAATAATCGTGCTAATTCTCTTTCTAATCCACAAACTAAAAATTTCAATAATGATAAAGGCTTGACTTTAAACTACAAAATGGTAGTTGAGGAACTTGTTAAGATACCTCAAATATCGTCTATTACAGAATTTTATTCAAAAATATATTCTATTATTACACAAAATATCGATTCTGATTTCATAGCAGTAGGCTTGTTTAAGGAAAAATCAAGCTGTATTAATCTTACTCTTAAAGATAAGCTTGGAAATTTTTATTCTACAAAAGTGTTTCTTAAAGATATTGATAATCCGATTGTACAAGCGTTTTGCAATAAAGAAATTATTTTTAAAGATGATGTTAACTTCTTGAAACTGGCGTACTTTAAGAAAAATGCAGTTGTTATACTTCCTTTGATATCAGTGAATAAATGCATTGGCGTTTTAATAATAGAAGACAACTACGCAAGACAAAATATAACACTTTATAATCTTATTGCTAATTTTTCTGCGCTTTATTCTCATAATTTAGAACTGCAGGAAATGAGTGAAGGATACGCTAATACGGATAATCTTACACTTTTATACAACCATAGAGGATTTCAAGAAATTTTATCCAATGAGATTTCCAGGGCAGAAATTAATAAGCAAAAGCTTTCTATAGTAATGATGGATGTATGTAATATTACAAAAATCAACAGAGAACTCGGTCACGCAAAAGGTGATGAAGTTATTAAACTTGTCGCAGAAAAAGTTCGTCAAAATATGCGTGAAGGTGATATTGCAGGCCGTTATGGAGGAGATGAGATTGCGATTATTATGCCTAATACCTCTATAGCACAGGCAAAGTATGTTGCAGAATACTTAACCTATTCGCTTTCCTGCTGCTTTATAGATGATATAGGACCGGTTAAGGTTTCTGTTGGTATAGCAACATATCCTGACTGCTCGGAGGATAAAGAAAAACTTTTAATCTTAGCAGAACAAGCAATGTATATTTCTCAGGCAAAAGGATACAAAGATGGTATGTCTGCTATCATTAGTTCTGCAGACTTTAACTTCTGGGATGATGTTGCTTTAAAATCGTACGCAGAAGTTATTGGAAAACGTCATGCCCAGCTGGGTATAAACTTTGAGGATGAATTAATCTCAAAATTTAATGCAGACCATGCAATTTCTGGAGCAAGAATTTCTGAAATCGCAACATCTCTTGCAGGAGCAATTGATGCAAAAGATCCTTATACAAAAGGTCATTCTACTTCTGTTTCCCGTTTTTCAGAGGCTCTTGCAAGGGCTATAAATCTGCCTGAAGATGAAGTTGAGCGTATTAAACTGGGTGCGCTTCTTCATGACGTAGGAAAAATAGGTATTCCTGAAACTGTCTTGAAAAAAGAAGGGCCTCTCTCTGATGATGAGTGGGCAATTATGAAACAACATCCGACAATCGGTGCGGAAAAAGTGCTTATGCCAAATCCATCTCTGAGAGACTTAATTCCGATTGTAAAATATCATCACGAAAGAATTGACGGCAAAGGCTATCCAGAAGGACTCGCAAATGGAGATATTCCTTTGGCCGCAAAAATAGTAGCAATTGCGGATACTTATCATGCCTTAATCAGCGACAGACCTTACAGACGCGGAATGAATATTGAAAAAGCTATATCTATTCTTAACGAAGGCGCTGGAACACAGTGGGACGGCGATTTAGTCAGGACATTTATCCAAATAGCTCCGTCACTAGGTGTTTAAAATATTAGTTCTTAGCGTATTTCAAAAATGTCTGCACTTTTGTCTGCATCATCTCTTCGACAATAAGCCACTTACCATTTGGCTGCTTTTGAATAATCATATATGTTTTAAGTTTATAGCTTTCTCCAGATGGCTGCCTGAGTGATGAAATTTTATACTTTCCATTAGAGATAGGCGTTACTGAAACATTCGTATATGTATTTGTATAATGCCTTATTTTAGCTCCTGCTTGACCGAGTTTCATCTGGGTTATATAAGTTGAAGTATTAGTTTGTACGTCCTGAGTTGTTCCGTCAGGTTTTACAACCTGTCTTATGATTTTAGCACTCGGAGAGTACATATCTGGGATAGTTGTACTATAAGTGTTTGCTGCTTTAACATAATTGTTGAAAAACTGTAAAGCTTCCTGCTTATCATCAGCTAAAACAGATAATGATATTGCTGTAAATACTATAAAAGATAATAATACTTTTTTCATTTTAACATTTACCCCTTATACCTCTGGCAAATCACCTTTGACTTCTGCAACTTCACTGCAATCAAGATGAAAAACTTTATGCAGCCCTTCTACAGCTTTTTTAGCATCATCTTCTGCAACTATACAGCTGATTTTTATTTCGCTTGTAGAAATCATCTTTATATTTATACCTAAATCAGCCAGAGTTTTAAACATCGTAGCAGCTATACCCGGTCTATCAATCATACCTGCACCAACAATAGAAACTTTTGCTATTTTGTCATCAACGAAAACGTTGCTGTATCCAAGTTTTTCTTTAACGCTCTCAACAATTGCGAGAGTTTGTTCAACATCACCTTTATCTATGGTAAATGCAATATCATTTGTATTTAAAGCTTTTCTTGCGTAAGACTGGATAATCATATCAACAGAAACATTTGCATCTGCAAGTCCGTTAAATAATGCAGCTGCTGTTCCAGGATTATCTATCACATCACAAACAACAACTCTTAATTGCGATAAATCCGATGCAACACCGGTAACAGGTTTATGTAATTCCATTTCATCAACTCCTAATATTAAAGTTCCTAAATTATCCAGCTTAAAAGTACTTCTAACCCTAAGCGGTACATTATATTGTTTTGCAGTTTCAACAGCTCTCGGATGCAGTACATTAGCACCAACTCTGGCAAGTTCAAGCATTTCTTCGTATGAAATTTCATCCAGCCTTGAAGCATGAGGAACTATTCTAGGGTCAGTTGTATAAACCCCTTCAACATCTGTATATATATCGCATCTTATTGCATTAAGTGCGCCTGCAAGAGCAACTGCTGAAGTATCAGAACCTCCTCTTCCAAGGGTGGTAATTTCTAAATCATCTGTAACTCCCTGAAATCCTGCAACAACTACAACTTCACCTTTTTCCAGATGGCTGTTTATCTTATCAGTTTTTATGTTTATAATTCTGGCTTTAGAGTGAACTTTCTCAGTCATAATTCCAACCTGAATTGCATTCATGCTGACAGCAGGGCATCCCTGTGCTTGAAGAGCCATTGCTAAAAGAGCTATAGAAACCCCTTCTCCGGTAGAAAGAAGCATATCCATCTCTCTAGATGAAGGATTTTCTGAAATGTCTTTAGCCATTTTTACAAGATAATCAGTAGTATGTCCCATTGCAGAAACTACAACTACTACATCATGACCTAAATTACGCTCTCTAATAACTGCTTTTGCAACATTTTTTATTTTATCAGTATCTGCAACCGAAGTCCCGCCAAATTTCTGAACTACTATTTTTTTCATTGTTTTATACCTACAACATATTCTTTAATATTATATAAACAAATAAAATCTTTGACAACAATTCTTTTTTATAGTTTAGTGTTAAGAATTGTAAAAAAATAGTCGAAAAATTTTTTTAATAGCAAAAAAAATTTTTACCTGTTTTAACGCAAATATCAGGTTTAAAATGAACTATGTAAAAAGGAGCATAAATTTTATGAACATCAACGCAAACGAACTTTTGTTATTGAACAAAAAAATCAAATTTGGTGAGGGGGTAAATTCGGGGGTAAATACCTCTGACCCAGGAAAGTCAGCTGCTGTATTAGCGCCGGCTCCTGAATCAAACGGACCTCAATCAGGTATGAACGCTCTAATGTTTCAGGGCTTGAACAATGTTACTACTAATCCGACATTGGCTACAGAATTAAAAGTTATGAATGAGGCTGCGCCTCAACAAACTGAAGATAAGGCAGCAAATGAATATATAGCTCCTTATAAATCAAATCTTGCTTTTCAGGGAAAAGCTTCTAAAATGAAAACTTTAGCGATGGCAGCATTAATGGGGCTGGCTACATTAGGAGCTTCATCTGCATTGACATCTTGCGATGATAAAGAATATATTCCAGTATATCCTGAAATGCCAGATGTAAATGTTACTGTTAATATTGATTTTGCGGCAATTCAATCAATGTTTGCTCAGATGCAGGAATTGTGGAAGAAGATGCTTGAGTTGCAGCAGATTACGAATGAACAGCTGCAGCAAAATAATGAGTTTATCAAACAGCTTATTGAAATGTACAAAAACGGACAAGCTGATGCTAATGCTTTTTATGAACAAATGTATAACTTTATGATGTCGTCAGAGGCCAATCAAAAGACAATTATTGAACTTCTTACACAGAATGGCATGAAACAGGATGAAGCAAACAAATTCCTTCAGGAAATAATGCAGGAAGTTAAAGATGGTAATCTTACAGCAGCAAAAGCCTGGGAGAAGATTGTAGAAATTCTCGGTGATATTAGTAATAAACTTGACGGGGTCTTTGATAAAATTAATGACATTTTTGAAAATAACGTTGAGATGAAAGACGAAGTTAAAGCTTCTCTTGATAGAATTGAATCTCTTGTAGAAGCTGGAAATGCAAAAGTAGATATAACGAATAATCTTTTGACAGAATTGATTAATAAATATGAAAACGGTGCTTTGTCAAAAGAAGATTTCCAAAAACTTTTAGACGCAATAAGCAAGAATGGTGATAAGATTGATTCTACTAATGATTTACTCGGTCAAATGAAAGATCAGGATAAAGAATTACAGGCAGAAATTCTTGAATATATTGCAGCTGTAGGTTTTGAAATGAATCGTAACTTTGGCGATTTGATAGAAGCTGTAAAAAATAATACAGTAGACTTAAGCGATGTAAAAGCTCTGCTGGAATCTTTGAATCAAAAAGTTGATCAAAATACAGAAGCTGGTAAAGAAAATACAGAAGCAATTCTTAATTACCTTGGTGCAATCGGATTTGAAATGGTTTCTAACATGAATAAGATTCTTGATGAAATCGGTAACAATACAGCTAAGCTTAATGAGTTAACACAATTGTTAGCAAAAATGCAGGATCAAGATGAAAAATTCCAGAAAAATATACTTACATTAATTGAAAATCTTGGCTCTGAAATCACAGGTAAGCTTGATAACATTATCGGTAAGTTTGATCAATATGATTTCTCTCTTGAAGGGGTAGAACAATTATTAGCTAAAATTCAAGCTCAAGATGAAAAATTCCAAAAAGAAGTAATAGATTTGTTAAATAAAGTTGTAGGTGAAGTAGGAAATAATACAACAGAACTTAAGAATATTTCACAATTGTTGGCTAAAATGGAAAATCAAAGTGCCGAATTCCAGAAAAATGTTCTGAATGCTATTGATAAACTTGGTGTAGATATTTCAAAAGACTTAACAAATATTTTCAATGCAATAGAAAATGGTAACAGTGGTTCTAGCAAAAATATAGAAGCTCTGTTAGAAAAAGTTCTTGAAAAACTTGATACTATGGATAACAATCAACAGGCAAGTGCAAAAGCTATAATAGAAGCAATTGGTAATATCAAGATTGATGGCGGCGGAAACATCGATATTTCAAGCTTAGAAAAGATGGTTGCTGAATTAATTGATCTTGTATCTAAGAATAACGGCCTACTGGAAAGCATTGATGGAAAGATGGATGTTCTAAATATGACAATTAACGCTGCTAAGGCTGAAATTATTGAACTTCTTGGCAATGAATTTGATAAGAATGATGCAAGATATCAAAATATTATCAAGACATTAAACGAAATCAAAGCTCAAGGTGGCAACGGCGGTTCATATGATGATACTGAATTATTGAAGAAGCTGGATTCTATCCTTGTAATCCTTGATAAAATTGGTAACAAAAACTATGATGATACTAAATTAATGGAAAAATTGGATAAAATTCTTGAAGCAATCAAAGACCACAACATAACTGTTGATATAACAGGTAAGGTTGAATGCGATTGCAACTGCGGCGGAAATCACGAAGGTATCCTTGGTGATATAGAAGATGTTCTTGGATAATAAGTAATATAGCTGGAAAAAGAAAGAGGCGGATGTTTAATCCGTCTCTTTTTATAATCAAAACAATCATGGTTTCTTCTTTATTCAACGATATCTTGTTCAGTATATTCTTTTCCTGTTTTATCATTAAGGTCTTTAAGTGCTGCATCAACATCGCGGCCTTTACCCTGGTTACCGTTACAGTCTGTAAGAATAACTTCATTGTAGCCTGTTTTCTTACCAACGGTTCCCATATAACCAACCGGATTTCCTTCAGGTTGTCTGAATGTAACTTTACCTTTGTCATTTCTTTCACAATCGCCGAGTTTTTCTGGAATGTTGATTGTTGATGGAATGTAACCTGCAAGTAATTTTTTGTATTCTTGTTCATTTTTTGAAACTGCTTTTTTGAGTGCTTGAATAGCTCCGCCTTTTCCATACATTTTGCCGTAGCATTCTTTCCAGGTTGGGAAGTAGGCGTTAACAAGTTCTTCCCAGGAATCACCGAATTTAACTTTGTGAGGAAGTGTTGTATCAACAGGATTATTATTTTTTTCAAGAGGGCATTTTTCAGGAACGGTTTCGCCTTCTTCATCTCCGCCTGTTGTTATTTCTTCGTCGCCATCATCTTCTTCATCAGTATGTTCAACAGGAGGTTTGTCTTTCAATTGTTGTACAGCTCCGATAAGTTCTTCTCTGTTAAGAACACCGCCGTTACCAGCCGCATTGTTCAAGAATGTTTTGTAGCCTTCGCAATCCCAAACTTTGTTGCCGTCTTTATCTTCTGTTATGAATGTTGCTGCTATCATCATTAATGCATCTTTGTATTTAGGATCAATAGCCTTTTGTTTTACTTCGCTATCAAGAACCTTTGCGTATTCTTCAAGAGTTGTGCAATTGAACTGTGTTGATGTAATAGGTTTTTCAGGGCTGTCTTTTAGACCAGCGAGTAAACCTAATACTGCTCCAGGGATTGCTGCTTTTAATGCAGTGTCCATAATCTTTTTAGAGCCTTTCCATAAGAGCGGTACAACGCTTTTCTGGTCAATGATAACCTGCAGGCCGCCTTCAATTAAGTTCAAGCTGGCTCCTTCAATATTACCAAATTGATTTTTTAGATCTTCAAGAGTTTTACCAGAACATTTCAGGTTAAATTCAACGTGGTTTGAGTTTGTTACTTTTGAATCTAATACATATTTTTTGTTTGTTGCGGCAGAACCGGCTGCACTTAGGCCTGTAACTAATGCTCCGGCTGTTGCTGCAAGGATAGCTTTGCCCCAGTTTTTGCCTTCAACTTTGTAACCGCACATTTCTACAAGCATTTTAGCTTCTTGTTCTGATAGATTCTTTAATTCTGTTGCAGCAGCAAGCGCGCTTGTTGTTTTTGTTATTTCAGCTAATGCTTTGAAGTCTGATGTTTGTCTATCTAATTTATAGTTAGCACCAACATGTTCACCAATTATCATTGAGAGTTTAGAAACATCATATTCGCCATTGCCTTTGTCAACTATTAAACCGCTGGCTTTTAGTGTTTCAAATAACACTGTTTTCTTTTTGAAGAATAAGAAGGTTTTTCTTTTATCAACAGCATCATGAATTTCTTCTGCGCTGAGTCCGTCTTCTCTGATACCTTCAACTTCGTTTTTTGTAGCCTGATTTTTTCTGGCAACTTTCATGTCAGAGTCTTTTCCGCTAATCCATTCACCAAAGTTGTTTTCGCCTCCAAGAGCTTTTTTAGTGTATCTGTTATAGTCACCATCAGCTTCTAATGATTTTTTTGCATCTCTTTCAACGCCTTTAGAGCTGGTTGAATCTGATTCGCTGATTGCTTCCCTTACTGTTGCTCTGGCTTCTGGCATGATAGTTCTTTTTTCAAAATCACTGTCTTTTCTCTTCCAGTGAAGTGCTTTGTAGAATATATTACCATGTTTAAGGTAATCTTTGTAATAGGAACCCTTATCTTTAAATTCTTTTCTAGCTTCTTTGTATGCTGCTTCTTCATCCATTCCTGCTTTTACAAGTTTTTCATAGGCTTCTTTGATTTCACCATATTCTTTAGCTCTCTGTGCAACTTCGGCATTTTCAACTAAAGCTTTTAATACGTCTTTTGCGAAATCATCTTTTTTGCCAATCTGTAATTTTTCTTTAACAGTTTTTTCTAATTTATCAACATCGTCTTTTGATTTATAACCAACTTCATTGATTGCATTTAAAATATATTCAACCTGACCCTGCAAATCTTTGTATTTTGGATCATCTGCATTTACGCCGAGTCTTTCCTGGAGCTTAGCTTTTATTTCAGAAGGAGAAGCTGCTACTTCTTCTTTTAAAATTGTTACAACATACTTTTCCATTCTTTTAACATCTTTTTTAGTATATGTTGTTTGCTGAGGATTTGTTGCCGGTTGAGTTGTTTTGATATCAGCACCAAAGATTGCTTTGTAATCATCTTCGCTAACCTGACCATTTTTAACGGCTGCATCTGCATAACCTTTAAAAATTTCAATTTCGTTATTTTCGATAACACCATTTCCATCATCAGCAGCTGTTGCTAACTGTTGTAATTTCCCGCTTAACTTAGAAATTTCAATTCCTTCAATTCCCATAATAATATGCTCCTTTTCCTCGTATTTTTACTCTTGTATATATAAAGTATTTTTAGTTACGAGAATTGCGCAGAGCTTTTACAAAACTTTACAATTGTTAATAAAATTATTAAGAGTTTCAAGGGAACGGTTAGACAGCAGTTCGTTTTTGAGCTTTTTGTCTTTTTTAGGTAAACGTTTTTCCAACGGAGTTAAAATACCCCAGTTTGAATTAATTGGCTGGAGCGGCAAGTATCTTACAGAGTTATCGCGTGAGGATATGTGCTTAAGATGAGCAATGTCGGTTATGTAGAAAGTCAATGCACCCAGCATTGTTTCTCTTGGCAGACTGATAAGAGGTTCTCCTTTTATTCTTCTTGCCATATTAATTCCTGCAAGCATTCCGGTTGCTATAGATTCTGTGTATCCTTCTGTTCCTGTAATTTGACCGGCAAAGAATAGTCCTTCTCTTTGTCTGGTTTCTAGTGTAGGGTTAAGAATTTGCGGACTATTTATAAAAGTGTTTCTGTGCATTACTCCGTAACGAACAATATTAGCTTCTTCAAGCCCGGGGATTGAGTGTATTAATTCTTTCTGCGCTCCCCATTTGAGATTTGTCTGAAAGCCTACCAGATTGAACAGTGTTTTTGCCGAGTTATCCTGTCTTAGCTGCACCACTGCATAATTTTCAATTCCTGTACGTTTATCAATAAGACCTACAGGTTTCATAGGACCGAACCGGAGCGTATCAATTCCGCGAGATGCAAGAACTTCTACAGGCAGACAGGATTCAAAAAACTTTGCACCGGCATCTACACTGTGCTGTTCTATTCTTGGTGCATTAATTAATATATTATAGAAGTTTTCATACTCTTCTTTATTCATAGGGCAGTTGATATATGAAGCTTCTCCTTTGTCATATCTTGATGCCCAAAAAGCTTTTTCAAAATTAATAGACTCTGCTTCTACTATCGGGGCAATAGCATCAAAGAAATGGAGATGTTCGCTCTTTGTGAACTCTTTAATTGCCTCTGCAAACTTATCACTTGTAAGCGGGCCTGATGCTATAATTACTTTTCCTTCAGGTATTTCAGTTATTTCTTCTCTTACAAGTTCAATATCAGGATTGTTATTAATACGCTCAGTAACTGCTTTTGAAAAGTCTTCTCTTGCAATAGCAAGTGCATTACCTGCTGGAACAGCATTTTCGTATGCGATTTTAATAAGCTCGCCGCCTAAAATCTCCATTTCTTTTTTTAGAAGGCCGCTGGCATTGGTTATATCAGAGGATCCCAAACTATTAGAGCATACAAATTCGGCACAATCAGAGGTAACATGTGCACCTGTAGTTTTATTGGGCCGCATTTCATACAGCTTAACTTTTATTCCTCTTTTGGCAAGCTGGAGAGCAGCTTCTGAACCTGCAAGACCTGCGCCTATTATTTTAACATCTTCCATGTATAATCCTTTGTCTATTAGTAGCGGCCAACCTGATTTCTACCGTGTTCTTTTGCGTAATACAATCCTTTGTCTGCCCACTCTATCAAATCCTGAGGGGTTTGTGCATTATCAGGGAATGTTGAAACTCCAAGGCTGATTGTAACATTAACTTTATCAACAGGAGTCAGATGAAATGGTGTGTCTGCAACAGCTTTACAAATTCTGTTCGCATTGAATAATGCATCTTCTGCTGAGGTATTAGGCAGGATAATTGTCATTTCTTCACCGCCGTATCTGCATACATAATCGGTTGCACGCGAATTGTTTTTAAGAATTTTAGCAACCTGCCTTAAAACGGCATCTCCTGCTTGATGTCCGTATGTATCATTGAATTTTTTGAAGAAATCAATATCAATTATGATTAATGAGAAAGCCTGATTGTATCTTCTGGCAATGTCTATTTGTTTTCTTAAAGTATCCTGAAAATATCTGTGGTTATACAGCTCTGTTAATCCGTCTATTGTAGCCAGTTTATACTGGTATTCGAAATCACGTGCTTTCAATAGATATTTAGCTAAGAATGATAGTGCAAATGCAGCCATGATAGAGATTACAGGCATTACAACCGGAATCCACAAATTATATAATTCCATTAAATAATATGAGATAAATAAATATGCAATGCCAAATAGTATTGTAGAAAGCGATGCAAATAACGTTGAAGTCGATAGCATTACAATAGCACCGACGATTGCTATAACTGATGTAATTATAATAATATCAGTAAACGCATCCGTTTTTCTTATAAAGTTATTATCCAGCATATTGTTAAAGAATGTAGCGTGTACTTCAACTCCGGGATAAATAATGTTTTGTATAGGAACACTTTTATTATCCTGAAGCGCGGTTGCTGTTGTTCCGATAATAATAACTTTATCTTTAAAATCAAATTTTGTATTCAAACTCTTATTAGTGCCGGTCATTGCATTAATTACTTCATACATCGGTATAATTGTATGAGTTCCGCTCGGGCCGTACCAGTTAAGTATTGCATTTCCGTCTTTTGTAAGGGGAATTTTTGTATCAAATACTTTTAAGTTAGAATTTGCATCAATTACAAAATCTTTTGCATTTTTTTGTTCAATATAATCGGCACCTGCTTTAAAAGATAGATACGGATAGTATTTATCTTTATACATCATAATCGGTGTCACTTCTCGTAAAATACCATCACTGGCTCTCTGAACGTTTGTCATTCCTATATTAACTTTTCCATCAATTAATGATGACATTATAGGTCTGCAGTTTTTATAACTTTTTTGTGTGAAATCAACATTTGAGTCGTTTTGAATATTTAAGGCCAGCCTTTCAGGCAAATCTATAGGAAGTCTTAAGCTGGAAGGCTGGTCATCAAGGTTCATTCCTGTATATATATTATTATACTTATTCATTGTTTCAGCTAAATACTTGTCAGCATTTGCTGTTGCTCTTATGGATTTAATAAACATTAAATCAAAAATTATTGATTGAGGTTTTTGTAATTCAAGATAGTTTATCAAATCGCCGTATACATTTCTCGGTATAGGCCATTCTCCGTACTTTTCCCATAAAGATTCTAAGCTAGCGTCGTCTACTGCAAGTACAACAATATCTTTATTTGGCAGAGGACGTTTATGAATTACCTGTAAAGACTGTCTGTAGTCAAAAGTTCTGTTTTCTGCTACTTCAAAAAATGATACTATTACGTTCTTAAGTGTTTTATTATTTTGTAACAGTACAAAACCTATTAGCAAAGTTGCCAGAACAAGAAGCAAATAAGTTCCATAGATAAACCATTTTGTCTTAATAAGATTTTTCATATCTCCCCCAAAAATTGTAAATTATATTCTAGTATAGTTAATTTTACCTTTCTTTGCAAGGATTTTATCCACACAAATACTCTTTTCAATCAGGCTGTTATTGAATTTCAAAAGCTCTGTTGATTGGAGTAAATCAAGCGGGTTGAGTAAATATTTTAATAAGCATTCTTCATGTAAATTCATAATACTTTCTATGACGGCAAAACTTGACAATTCTTTAATAATTATTAAAACGATACTGCATCTGTATGATATTTCCCCAAAATATCTAAAAAAAATAAAAAACAAGCCGATAAAATTATTAAAAGAGGTGAAATATATGTTTAACGGATTTTATCCAAGGTATGAATTAGAGGCACGAATACAGCACACAAAGCTTGACAGCTGGGGTGATTTCCCGTCAGCAAGAATGAACAGAGTGGAGGAACCTTCTACTACAGATTTTCAGAGTGTAATGTCAGGCCTCGTAGAAGGACTTAACACCTCAATGAATGCGCCTGATAACCTGTTAAAAGATGCAATGATGGGCTCAGAAAATGTAGATATCCACGATGTAATGGTAGCAATGTCCAAGGCAGAAATTGCTGTTAATGTCGCAACCACTGCAACTGGTAAGGTCATACAAGCGTATGATAAAATAATGCAAATACAGATTTAAGCTTCTCAAAATTAATATATATGTGTATAATAATCTTATAGGGAAGGACTATGGACTTTAAAAAGTTACTTGAAAATAAAATTCTTTTAGCCTCAATTGTAGGAGGTGTTGTTCTGCTTTTAATTGTATTTATTATATGCGGAACAATAGCAGCTTCAAGTAAGTCAAAGAATGATCAGATTGATGTCAGCAAAGAACCTTTAAAAGAAGATGTTGATCTTTTAACAACTGACAATCTTGGAAAAGCTCTTGAGATTCAGGCCCTTCTGGCTAGAAATAATATTGTTGCAGCCCGTGCCGTTGATGGTACTAAATCTGTACTTCGTCTTAAAAAAGGCGACTGTACACCTGGTATGAAGAAGTGTACAACCGAACAGAGAGATAGAGCAATTATGGTTATTGTTGAAAGCGGTTTGTACGACCAGAATGTTGGTTTAGAAATTTTTGATAAAGGTGATTTTACTTCTACTAAAGAGGATAAAAGAATAAGACTCGTAAGAGCTATGAATGGCGAGTTGGCTCGCTTAATCAGAAGAATAGATGGTATTGAAAATGCATCCGTATTTATTTCAATTCCTGAGCAAACGATGTTTTCGTCTATGCAAAAACCAGTAACAGCAACTGTACAGCTGCAAGTCGCAGTCGGTCAAACTCTTAATATGGGAACAATAAAAGCAGTTTCTAACCTGCTTTTAGGAAGTGTTTCCGGCTTGAAGAATGAAAATATCTCTATTACAGATACAAATGGGCATGTATACAATAGTTTAGTAGATGCTCAATCTGAAATGCTTGCAAGGCTTCAAGAAAATGATAAATACATGCAGGAGAAAGTTCAAACCCAGTTGAATAGACTTATCGGTCAGGGTAAGTATGTTGCGACAGTAAGTACTTTCCTTAAGCAAGCTCCTGTTGAGAAATTTACTATAGAGTATGATCCACAGAAGAAAGCTTCTGTTACGGAACAAACTTTCTCAGAAGGTCTTGGTGACCAGACTATGGACACAAATAAAAACACCAATGCTGTAAGTGTATATCTTCCAAACGGACTTCCGGCAGGCAGCTCTGACTCAACTCAAAATAGAAGCTATTCAAGAACTGCACGTGAAACCCAGTATGGTGTTACAAAGGTTCAGACAAATGAATATATGTCGCCAGGCACGCTAGAAGAAATTTCAATTGCAGTAACATTAGAAAAAGATGCACTTCCGGTTGAGCTTACATTAGAAGAATTAAAAGAACTTGTTGCACATGCCGCAAGCCCTAAGGCTGATCCTGAAAATGTGACAATCGCATTTGCCGATTCGCTTGATCCATTTATGGCCGGTGATAAAAACGTAAAAGCTCCTATAAAGGCAGAACATGGCAACCCTTGGTGGCTAGCTATTGCGCTCCTTGCATTTGGTTTGTTCTTCGGACATAAAGCTTTAACTCAAAAGATTAATGCAGCAAAAGCAGCTCAAGAAGAAGAACTCAATCGTTTGAGAGAAATGAATGAGGCTCAGGAAAAACAGATTAAGGATTTAAGCGTAAATGCTGCGGATTTAATCCAGAAACAGTCACAACTGCAGCAAGGCCTGCTTGAACAGCAAAACCGTCCTGCTGCAATTCCTGCATCAGGTGCTGAAATTCGTGAAGCTCTGCGCGAATTAAAACGCGAATTTGACGGCGTTGATGAAGCCGAAGCAGGTGAAAAAATCAGAAGTTGGATTGAACAAGGTTAGGAACAAACTTAAATTAAATTATCCATCAGCTCTTCAAACTCAGGAAAAGAAATGTTTGTCCATTCAAATCCGTTTATTGCAATTTCATTTTTGCATACAAGCCCTGCTATATAAAAACTCATTGCAAGCCTGTGGTCGTGATAACTTTCGAGTTCTGCTCCTCCGCTTAATTCTTTTTTCCCTCTTACAATAAAACCGTCTCGGGTTTCTTCTATATTTACTCCGATTTTTGTGAGTTCATTTACTAAACACTTAATCCTGTCAGATTCTTTGTTTCTCAAATCTTCTGCATTTCTAACAATTGTTTCACCCTCTGCCTGAGAAGCTAATACAGCAATTACAGGAAGTTCATCAATTAATCTTGGAATATCTTCTCCTTCAATGACACAGCCATTTAAAGTCCCTGTATATTGTACTCTTATGTCGGCGCAAGGCTCACCTGCAATTATATGTTCATTCATTATCTCTACGCATCCGCCCATTCGAGATACAATGTCAATTATTCCTGAACGTGTATGGTTAACTCCAACATTTTTAATAACAAAATCTGAACCTTTAGCCATTAATCCTGCTGCAATAAAGAATGCAGCAGAAGAAATATCTCCGACTACATCAATATCTTTAGCTGTTAATTGTGAAGGTTTAACACAAACACTTGTTCCGTTAATTTTTATATCAGCACCAAGATATTCAAAAAGCCGTTCTGTATGGTCTCTTGAGGTGTAAGGCTCTATGAAAGTGGTTTCACCTTCCGCGTTCAATCCCGCAAGCAATAGACAGGATTTAACCTGTGCGCTTGCCAACTTTGAGTGGTAAGTAATACCTTGAAGCGGACGTCCTTTTATTATTAATGGCGCGTGGCCGTCAACAGAAGTTATATCAGCTCCCATAAGCGTCAAGGGCTCTATAATGCGTTTCATAGGCCGTTTTGAAAGGCTGATATCACCAACCATAACAGAGTCAAAGTTCTGCCCCGCAAGGATACCTGATACAAGGCGCATTGTTGTACCTGAATTACCATTATCCAGAGGGGTTTGAGATTTCTTTAATTCACCTGTGGATTTAATTTTTAAAGTTTTGTTGTCGAGAAATTGAATATCAACACCAAGCTGTTTGAATAAATTTAAAGTCGAATGACAATCTGCCCCGCTTGAGAAGTTTCTTATTATGCATTCACCCTTGGCAATTGATGAAAACATTACAGCTCTGTGTGATATTGATTTATCAGAAGGGATTGTTATACTTCCTCTGAGCCCTTGTTCAAGCTTTTTAACAGTTTTTAGCATATATCAAAAATCTCTTTACATTTTTTGAAAACTTCTTTAGCCTTGTTTAACTCAAGCATATTCGGCCCGTCACAAAGAGCTTTGTCAGGTTCAGGATGAACTTCAAAGAACAGAACATCTGCCCCTGCTGCCATAGCAGCATTTGCAAGAGTGGGAACGAATCTTCTGTCCCCGCCTGTTGAATCTCCGTTTGAACCAGGCATTTGAACGCTGTGAGTAGCGTCAAATACTACAGGATAGCCAAATTCTTTCATAATAGGAATTGCCCGAAAATCAACAACAAGATTTCCGTAGCCGAATGTTACTCCTCTATCAGTTAGCATAATTTGTTTATTACCGCTGTCTTCAACTTTTTTGACAAGAGATTTCATTTGCTGCGGTGCCAGAAACTGCCCTTTTTTAATATTAACTATTTTACCTGTTTTTGCTGCCGCGACGAGTAAATCAGTCTGTCTGCATAAAAATGCAGGTATTTGAAGAATGTCTGCAACTTCAGCAACAATAGTCGCCTGTTCGGGGTAATGAATATCTGTAACGATTGGAAGCTCAAATTCTGATTTAATTTTTGCAAGCATTTCCAGTCCCTTTTCCAGCCCCGGTCCTCTGTACGAAGTTATAGAAGAACGGTTTGCTTTATCAAAAGAGGATTTGAATACATAATTTATATCCAGTTCTTCACATACCTTTTTTAAACCTTCTGCTGTTGTGCGTAGAATATCCATTGATTCTGCCGCACAAGGTCCAGCTAGGATAGTAAGTTTATTTGCACCGATTTCAAAGTTATTAAGTTTTATAGCCATAATTTCTCTCTTATTACTTAATTTATATCCCAACGGCCGCAGGTACCGCCCCATCGAGCAATTATGTTGCCTTTTATGTCTCCAATTTTTTCAACGTGACCGACTGGTTCTGCGCCTTCAAGGATTGTTATAACTTCACAATTGTTAGAACATCCTGTACACTGGCAGGTTACTGACTGGAAGTTCATGCTTCCGACTTCCCATCCTTTAAACTTGGTTTCAGTTTCAGTGTACTGGTGGTTTTCCATTGCAAGAAGCGCTGCTCCTATTGCACCCATTGTCTGGTGATTTTCCGGAACAACAATTTTCGTGTTTAAAGCTTCTTCAAAAGCCTTAACCATACCGGAGTTAGTAGCAACACCACCTTGGAATGAAATCGTAGGAAGCAGTTCTTTACCTAAAGCCAGGTTAGAAAGATAGTTTCTAACTAGTGCCTGACAAAGCCCGTAGAGCAGGTCTTCTACCGGATAGCCTAACTGCTGCTTATGGATTAAGTCTGATTCTGCGAAAACGCCGCATCTTCCGGCAATACGTGCTGGATTATCTGAGCGCAGAGCTGTTTCTCCGAATTTTTCAATAGGAACATTTAATCTTTGAGCCTGATGGTCAAGGAAACTTCCTGTACCGGCTGCACAAACTGTGTTCATTGCAAAATCTGTAACAATACCGTCACGGAGAATGATTATTTTACTGTCCTGCCCGCCGATTTCCAGAATTGTTTGTACTCCCGGAATATTTGTACTTGCAGCAACTGCGTGCGCTGTAATCTCATTTTTAACAACATCAGCTCCTACAAGAGCACCTGCAAGGTTTCTTCCTGAGCCGGTTGTTCCTACTCCTCTTACAGAATAATCACACAGTGCCTGCGATATTATCTGCTTCATGCCATTTTGCACTGCATCAACAGGTTTTCCTGCAGTCTTTAGCATATATGAATCAACATATTTACCTTTTTCATCTACCAGTGCTAATTTTGTCGTAACCGAACCAACATCTATTCCTAAATATACATCTAAACTCATCTTTTTACCTTCTTCCCTCTGAATTTAATGTATTTATTATATCACAAAAGTATGTATCGGGGCTTAAAGTTTTGTAACAAAAGGACAATTTATCTAGTCTATCTAATTTTATATAAATAAAAGATTGGATTTCGAGGATATTTAATGCCAAGAATTGATAGTTTATTTAAGTTGGCATCAAAAGAAACCGGATTTGGGGAGAGAAAATAAGCAAAAAACATTCTCATTTGGTAAAAAACAACGTTTATCTGGAGCACAGCCCGAAATATCAACATCTGATACACCAATTGTACGCTCTTCTCTTGCTCATTGGAAAAGTGGTTTTAGATTTTGTGATGCTTCTTAAAATAAAATAATGGAAAAAGTTCAAAGAGGTGAACTACCTAAAGAGGCTGCTCCTTTAGGATTTATGTATTATCCGGTATAATAGGGTAGGAAATCCTGCTTTTATCCTTTATTTACCCCTAGAATTTCTTTAGATGTGCATACGCAGCATCCATTGCTTTTTTGCCCATTTTGCCAAAGTCAATTGTATACATTGTGCTGTCGCCGATTTGGATTACATCAGCAATCTGCCCTACTCCTAATTTGTCGTGGAACACTCTTTCACCAACATTAAAGAAGTATTGTGTTGCAGTATTTTTTAATTCTTCTTCAACTTTTTGCTGCTGCTGTGCTTCTGCATCCTGACGTTTTTTTTCTTCAAGCTTGCGCTTCATAATATTGTCTTCAAAAAACGCTTTAATTTTTTCCTCTTCTTTTTCCTTGTTGAGCGGACTTTTTTTGATAATTACCCTGCTTGGAGTGCGCTGAACAACATTTGTTGTCTTTTTCTGCGATGGAGCAACAAAATCTTTGCCAAAACCTGTACTGCTTGTATTACCCCTGCTCGCCGGTGCAACAAAGTTTGAACCGAATCCGGAAACCGGTTTGACAAAACCATCTTTGTTAGATTGTACTTTTTTAACCGCACTTGTAAATGTGCTCTTTGGTGCAGTGTATTCTGAAAATGCTGATTCTTCCTGCTCTATCAGTTTAGATGGAATTTCTTCTAAAAACCGGCTTGGGGAATAATATTTGTATTCACCCCACATCTGGCGCCTTTTTGCGGTTGTTAAATATAACTTGGTTTCAGCTCTTGTAACGCCAACATACATAAGCCGTCTTTCTTCTTCCAGCTCAGAAAGGCTGTTAGAACATCTCGCAGAAGGGAAAATCCCTTCATCGCATCCGGCGAGGAATACAATCGGAAATTCCAGACCTTTGGAGGCGTGAAGCGTCATTAAGGTAACATTGTTTGCGATTTCGTCCATACCGTCGATATCAGACACAAGAGAAACCTGTGAGAGAAATTCCCCGAGTGTATTGTCCAATTCTTCCGGTTCAAATTCGTTTGCGACGTTAACGAGCTCCTGTAAGTTTTCTATTCTGGTCTGGTCTTCATCTGTCCCAGAGGCTGTAAGCTCGCGTAAGTAACCGCTTTTTTCAAGAATTAAACTTAAAAATTCCGGAAGTGAATATCTCGGCTCAGCTTCTTTGAGTTTATCAATCAATGTCATAAAGTCTTTTAGCTTAGTCGCCGTTCCTGATTTTATCGCTTCTATATCATCAACCTCGCGGATTGCTGCGAATAAGCTAATATCTTTTTTATCTGCGTATTCTTGTAAATGTTTAAGTGTTGTTTCTCCTATTGCACGCTTTGGAACATTAATAATTCTTCGCAAGGACTGCGAATCATCATTATTATAAATTAATTTAAGATAGGCAATTGCGTCTTTAATTTCTTTACGGTCATAGAACTTAAGACCGCCGTAAATCCGGTACGGTATACCGGCAGCAATCAGGGCTTCTTCAAGTGCTCTTGACTGGGCATTTGTTCTGTAAAGAATTGAAAACTGATTATAATTATCCGAAGTATCTCTTATTGATTTAACAATATAATTTGCTTCATCTGCTTCATCCTGCGCTTCATATAGGGAAATTTTTTCCCCGTCGCCTTTTTGGGAATAAAGCACTTTGTCCACACGCTCTTCGTTATTTTCAATAATTGCGTTTGCAGCATTAAGAATATTAGCAGTAGAACGGTAATTTTGTTCCAGTTTAACGAGTTTTGCGTTTGGAAAATCGTTCTGGAAGTTCATAATAATTCTAAAATCCGCACCCCGCCAGCTGTAAATTGATTGATCCACATCACCTACAACGCATAGTGAGCGGCTTTCCGGTATGTCCTGCTGCAAGTTTGTGTATAATGCTTTAACTAGCTGGTACTGAGCCTGGTTAGTATCTTGATACTCGTCGACCAGAATATGCTGGAATTTGTCGTAATATTTCTTTCTAACTTCTGCATTTTGTTCAAGAAGCTTAACACAGAGCATAAGCATATCGTCAAAATCTATTGCATTGTTGTTATTGAGGGTATTTTCATAATACTCAAATATTTTGGCTATATTTTGCGACTTAAAATCACGTGCAAAAGTTGCAAATGTGTATGCATCCTGCATTTTGTTCTTTGCATTTGAAATAACAGCTTTAATAAGTTTAGGCTGATAAATTTTATCATCCATATTCAGCTTTTTGACAGCCTGTTTAATTACAGCAACAGAGTCTGTTTCATCGTAAATAGTGAAGTTTTTATCCAGTTTTTTACCGGACTGGAAAGAGTAATTTTCTATATCCTGTCTTAAAATACGCCCGCAAATACTATGGAAAGTACCAACCCACATATATTTAACGATATTTTCGCCCAGAATTGCAGAAAGTCTTTCTTTCATTTCTTTAGCAGCTTTATTAGTAAATGTAACAGCAAGAATTTTGCCTGCAATTGCTCCATTTTGTATCATATAGGCAATACGTGAGGTCAAAACCTTAGTTTTTCCGCTTCCAGCACCTGCGAGTATAAGTAAAGCACCTTTTGTAGTCTTAGCTGCGTCAAGCTGCTCTTTATTAAGATTCTCTAAAATATTTTCCATTCCCCTATTCCCAAACTGTCAATTTTGTGATATTATATATCAGCATACACAAAATATTTATAAATGACAATACAGTTTTAAAGGTGGTACGATGAGCGATATTTTAAATTCAATTGACGATGAAAAACAGCCTTCCATAATGGTTCCTATTGGTGATTTGGATACAGCTGAACACTCTCCGGATACAGTAGATGAGCTTGCTATGGAGTTAGCTACTATAAAACAGCCCGCCAAAAGAATTGCAATTATCGGTTCAAGAAATCTTGCCATTACTCATCAACAGATGATTGAAACTTTAACAACAGCTCTTGTAAGACAGGGCAATACTATTATTACATCAGGCGGCTCCTGCGGTACAAACGCAGCAGCAATTCGCGGTGCTATGAAATCTAACCCGGATAAATTGAAAGTTATTTTACCTCAAACAATCGGTCAGCAGCCTTCTGATGTTCAAGACCAGCTTATAGGTGTACCTAATATTGTTGAACATTCGGATAGAGCGATGATGACTCTTGCTGATGCTTCAAGAGTATGCAACAGAGAAATTATAGATGACTGTAATCAGTTAATCTGCTTCCTTTCTCATACAAGTAAAACGCTTCATACAGCTGTTGAGTATGCAGAAGAGAATCACAAAGTAGTTACAGTATTTTACCTGGATTGATAGAGTATGGATTTGATAAAAAAACTCACAGGCAAGAATCCTGATGAGTATGAAGGTGTCGCAAAATCACTCGTTGACAATTCTGATGTCAACCTTTTTGCAAAGCTTGTAAAACAGGACGATTTTCTGTTCGATTTTGTAAAAAATAATGTAGCAAATCGTATAAAAAAAGCGGTTAATCAGGATAACTATCTAAATCTGTTGAATTTTTTAGATAATTATTCTCCTTCTTATGATTCTGTCATTGCTGAATGTTTATATAATTTCGGCGGGATTGAGATTTTGCCGGCTATGAAAGAAATATTTGTAAATGGAAATGTTGAGAAGAAAGCTTATGCCCTTAAATATTTCTCTTTTGTGCCGCGGGAATATGTGGAAGAATTATTACCGCTTATCAGACAGACAGCTGTTTCGGAGTTTGAACCGCTCAGCATTAATTCTATAGAAGTTTTATCTAAAATGAACGATGAAATTTTTAAAACAGAAGCTCTTCAAAAGTTAAATTCTGAAGATGAATTTGAACAGTATAACGGAGTTAAGTATCTTGTTGCTTTTAAGGCTTTAGATACACTGCCCCAAATACTGCAGGTGATGAAAAAATCTTCACTTTCTGAAAATATAGCGTCTGAAATTCCTTATTTGGTACCGGTAGAGGATTTAATAAAGACAGATGACGGAGTTTTAGTATTGTGCAATATTGTAAGTGCTATACCGGAAATTATTCCGCCATCGGCTGTAATTGATTACAATCTATTTAGTATTTTTGAAGATTTATATTTAAATAATTTATCAAGCTCTTCTGCAGTTTTATTAAGGCTTGCACAGGAAAAATTTGCTGAGCTTACAAGTAATGACGAGTATTTGTATGATTGTGATAAGAATACAAAAGACGAAGTTTTTGCAATAAATCAGCTTCTGGTCGGAATTGACAGCTATAAATTGAAGAACCTGCTTTATGATGAACTGTATGATGAAAGTGATTTTGTATTTTTTGCAGTAGATTTTGTCGATGAGCAGGAAGAATTAGAGGTACTGCTCGATAGCTTAAATCCTACTTTGATATTGAAAGTTCTTTCAATATTGAAAGAGAAGGGCAAATTGACTTCTGAACATAAAACATCTGCACTAAATACTATTAATGCAGATGAGATTAAACAATATATAGATGCATTATGATGAGTAGCTTTTCATAGAAATTACATATATAATAAACAGAATAATAAAAATTGAACAAGCTATTATATTAATAATAAACCAGGCTTTGACCCAAATTCTTTGAACTCTGTGAAAATCTTCAAGGCTAGACCAGTCTTTATTTTCATAAGCCCATTCATTACCACGTATACCAAACCATATCATTAGACCAAGGCTAACAAGCATTATATCTGGTACGCCTATAAGAGATAAAATTACGACAATAGGAATAAAAATAAGAGTTATGTAGACTCTATTGAAAATCCCCCATATCCATATAAAAAAGAACGCACCCCAATTAAATTGATTTAACGAATTGTTTGTTTCGCGGCTGGTTGCCGAAATTTAAATCAACTGCTATATGTTTTCCTTTCTAAATTAAATATCTATCGTTTCCAAGACTAAGCCTGCCTGTAAAATCATTGATTAAATCAGAAGAAACCTTCCAATTAATTTTTCCCTGCGGGTATTTGATAAAATGTTTGGTAGAACACATAGTTGTAACATAGCAGGCATCCAAAATGTTCATGAAAGAAATATCAACATCCATATTTTCGCAGTGATATCTGTCAATATAATTACAGATAAAATCCACTGCTTCCTGCGGATTTGTCGTATTCGGGGTAAGTATGTCACTACTAGGTAATAGTTGCAGCATGTATATTTTTTCCTTAATAATAGATATATCGGCTGGGCGGGAAAAAAGATTTAATAATTTTTTATTAAATACTGCAAATAGATGAGTTTTTTATTGTATAATTTTTCTCAAAGGAGAGTTTATGTATGAAAAAAGAAAATGCACTTGATGCCGCAAAAAAAATAAAAATGCTAGTGTTTGATGTTGACGGAGTTATGACTGACGGAAGCATAACTTATGATGAAAACGGAGTAGAGTATAAAACTTTCAATGCAAAAGACGGTCATGGTGTTATAAGAATGAGAAATTCCGGTTTTGTAACTGCTATTATTACGGCCAGAAATAACGGTACAGTTCAGCATCGTGCTAAAAACTTGAATTTTACAGAGTTATATCAAGGTCGAAAATATAAACTTCCTGCTCTCATGGAACTTATGGAAAAGTATAATTTGTCATATGAAAATATATCATACATGGGAGATGATCTTCCTGACATATGTATTTTGGAAAAAGTCGGACTTGCTTGCTGTCCGGCTGATGCGGTCAAAGAAGTTCAGGAAATTTGTAATTTTAAATCATCCTTTGGCGGAGGTAAAGGTGCAGTAAGAGAGTTATGCGATTTTATTCTGGATGCACAGGGGATTGAAAAAGAATATTTAATCTCAGAAGGTTCAAGCAAATAATTTTGCATTTGCCATCCGGCCGCCGGTTATAAAAAGGTAACATTTTGTAAAAATCGTATATACTACGGCTTGTCCAAACCCTGACAAATTCGTATAATAGTGTACGTGTTACACTTAGTCGTAAAATAGGGGCGGAAACTTGAAAATATCTTCAATTAACTCGCAGATTCAATTGTCTAAAAAACAACTGACATCAAAAGATAGCAAACAGAAGTTATCACACAAAAATCAGCAGAATGGAGCTTATAATCCTTCTTTTAAATCTATTGGCATGTCTTCTGTGCTTGATTTATCTAGTTTTATGATGCAGTGGATTGAAAGTAAAGGTTATCTTGTTTCATTCCTTATTCAGGATGGTCTTGGTATGACTGCACCTAGAGTGTGGACAGGTTTTCACCGTGACAAAGAAATTACAGGTGAATATAATGTTCAAGAAGGTCTTGAAGTATTAGGCCGTGAAGGAATAACCGGACCTTATATTATTGGTGTAGCTCCGGCTATACTTGCTTTAACCGGCAAATTCTGTAAATCTACTAATACCAACACCAGACTTATAAAACGTTTGGGGGCAAATCTCAAAGAAATGATTTCAAAACCAGAGTTTGATAAGTCAATTAAAAATGATGCTCAAAAATTCAAAAATGAATTTTATAAATATAATTTGTCCAAAATTTATAAGGACACTGTTCCTAATGACACAAAATCTGAAGAAACAATAAACTATCTTGTAGCTGAATTTGAAAAATATAATTCAAAAGACAAAAAAGCCAGCAAGGAAGCTTTAAATAATATTGTTGAAAAGATTAATAATAAAATGGTTGAAAATTCTGACAGTTTGTATTCAATCAATAAAGTTTACGTAGGTACTGATAGCACAAAGACAGCTTTCAGTTCTGGCGAAGTTATAAGAGCTTTGAAAGATTTCGGAGAAGATGCAATTGCTAACAATTCTGCTGCTTCATCAATAGATGCCTCTGCTGTTGATAATATTAAAAATAATTTTGCAGCAAAACGTCTTTTAACAAATATTGCCAATATAGTAGTTACTCTGGGAGGCTTATCAATACTTCCGAAGCTTTATGCACCAAGTGATGTTGCTCCGGGTGCAAAAACAATGGCGCATCTGCAGCATAAAGACGGCAATAATAACACAAAAGATGCTTCAAATCCTTCTTTCAAAGGAAAAGGTATTAATACAGACGGTTTCTTTGCAAAATTTGGTAAGCTTATAACAAAATATACTCCGGAAAAGTTACATGAACTTTTGGAATATACCGGATACAATTTCTCTAAGACAACATTTGCACTTCTTGCAACTTTAGGGCTGCTGCTGCCGAGAGGAAAACGTGCATGGGATAGAGCTCAGATTGATGAAAACGGAAAACGTGATATGACAGAGATTAATGAAATACTTTTGCGTGATACTGTATCTTCCTTGTCTGTTGTATTTGCAGTTCCTCTTCTAACCAAAATGATGGTAAGAAGTTACGAAGATAAATTAGGCTTCATCCTGACAAATAGAGCTTCTGATGGTAAAAATGCCTTCAGAAGAGCAATGGATGTAATAAATCCTTACAGCGATTTAGAAGTTTTATCTGTAGCTGACTTAGACGCTATATACGGTAATATCGACTCAAAGGCAAAACTTCTTAACTTTTCAAAATTTGTTAACTCTAAGGGAGGAGATTTGGAAAAAATTATTTCTAAATCTGAAAATAGCAATGTAATGTTTAATGACAAAACATTCACTCTTGAGTCAATAAAGAATCTTTCTAAAGCCGAAAAAAATAAGAAGATTATAGAATTATTTGAACGAATAGATGAAGCTGATCCGCATGTAAAAGAAGGTATTTCAAAATTAATGAAGGGGTCGGGCAATATTAAGCACAATAAGATTGCTAAGATGGCAAGAGGACTAAATTCTCTGCCGGGATTTATTTCTACAGTGTTTATATCACCGGTTCTTCTTGGTATCTTAATACCAATGTTAACATATCATAATACCAGAAAAGCTAATGCGAAAAAAATGGCTGAAAAACAAGCATAAATTAGAAGTCTGAATTTATAGACATGAGTATCTGTTTGTTGTAATATGGTCGGGGATAAATAAATCGTGACAATTCCGGGGAGATATTATGAGATTACACAACTCTTACACAAATCAGATTGAAGATTTTAAAACCATTGATGATAATAAGGTTAAAATGTATGTTTGCGGGCCTACAGTTTATGACAATGCTCACTTAGGACATGCAAGATGCTATATTACATGGGATGTTTTATACAGATATTTAAAATTTAAAGGCTATGACGTTACTTATTGCAGAAATGTAACGGATGTTGATGATAAAATTCTTAAAAAAGCTGAAAAAGAAGGCAAAACCCCGGAGGAAGTTTCAACATACTGGTATCAAAGGTTTAGCGAAAGCATGAAAGCGCTTAATAATTTAAAACCTGATATTGAACCTTTTGCAACAAAGACACTAGGTGAAATGATTTCAATTGTAAAAGATTTAATAAACAAAGGATACGCTTACGAAGCTGATGGCGATGTGTATTTTAGAGTTAAAAAGTTCCCTGCCTACGGATATCTTTCAAAACAGCCTATAGACCAGTTAGAAAGCGGTGCAAGAATTGAAGTCGGCGAACAAAAAGAAGACCCGCTGGATTTTGCGCTGTGGAAAAAAGATGAAAAATTCGGGTATAAATCTCCATGGGGAGTCGGCCGTCCGGGCTGGCACATTGAGTGCTCTGCTATGAGCAGAAAGTATCTTGGAAAAACAATTGATATTCACGCAGGAGGAGCGGATTTGATATTCCCGCACCATGAAAACGAAATCGCCCAGTCAGAATGTGCTAATGGCTGTAAATTTGTTAACTACTGGCTTCATAACGGATTTGTGACTATTAATAAAGAAAAAATGTCTAAATCGCTTGGAAATTTTCTTACGATTGATGATTTACTCAAAAATTACGATGCTAATACCATAAGATTTTTTATACTTACAAACCATTACAGAATGCCGGTTGAATTTTCTGATGAAGCTTTGCAGGCAGCTGCAAACGGTGTAAAAAGAATGCTTAATGCTAAAAGAACTCTGGTTGACGAAACTCTTGATATAAAAACGTTTGAAGAGTACAAAGAATTTGTAAGCGCAATGGATGAAGATTTGAATACATCAAAAGCTCTAGCTGTTCTGTTTGATTTGGCAGGCAAAGCAAATAAAGATGTTCCTTATGCGTTTACTCTTTTATTTAAGCTGGCTTCAACGCTGGGATTTACTTTTGAAAAAGCAACTCTTTCAGAAGAAGAACTTAATGCAAAACTAGCAGAGATAAGCACAGAGCTGGGAGAAAATTATTCTTCTATGGAAGAAATTATTGAGAAGAGGAAGATTGCAAGAGCAGAAAAGAACTGGGAAGCTGCTGATAAAATCCGTGTTGCTCTTGATAAGGTTGGAATTGTATTAAAAGATTCTAAGGATGGTACTATTTGGGAATTAAAATAAAATTAATCACAGGATTGTTTTTTCTGCTTGTGTTTTCAGCAGGAGTTCTTCCTGTATTTTCGGATGATAATATTGTAAGAGTCGGGTTAACTGATAATAAATTTCAAAATGTATTAAAGCAGGAAGTTACTGTCTACGGGACTGCGGAATGCGATATATGTGATAAAGAAACCCGTAAGATAATAGCTAACGCAGCTGAAGGAACTGACATAACTATTAGAAATGGTGAAGTCGGGCTCGATTTAACAATAAAAGGGAAAACAACAACATTACGCGATTTTGTAATAGTTTGTCCCAGAGGCGTTCTGGGGGTCAAAGATTTAACACGAAAAGGCAAACCTGCATTGTATCATGGAGCTTTTGAAGTTGTTCAGCATCCTGATAGAAAAGGTTTTTATCTCGTAAATCTGGTAGAAACTCAAGAATATTTAAAAGGAGTTGTTCCGAACGAAATGCCTGTAAGATTTGGGTTGGAAGCCTTGAAAGCTCAGGCTGTAGCTGCAAGAAATTATGTGTTAACGCCAAGAACACAAGCTTATAAAGAGTTTAATGTTGTAGATAGTGTTGCAAGTCAGGTTTATTACGGAGTGAATACCGAGGACGATTTGGCAACAAGGGCTGTAATGGAAACTGACGGAATTGTTGCTCTGCATAACAATGAACCAATCCTTGCTTTATACAGCTCTACGGCAGGGGGGTATACGGAAAGCTATTCAAATGCTTTTTCTGATCCTTTGACAAAAATGTTTCCTTCTATACATAAGCCGTATTTGACAGCAGTACCTGATAAATCAGAGTTTCAGCCTCTGAATGAAGAAGATAAAGCACGGGAGTTTTATGAAACAAAAATTCCTTCATTTGACATTGATTCACCTTATTACAGGTGGCAGAAAGAGTGGACAGTAAGCGAACTTGAGGATGTTCTTAAATCAACATTAGCAGCTCAATCCAAGACAGGATTTATTCATCCTGCATTTAAACAGGGGGATGAGCTGGGACATATAAAAGATATTAAGGTTATGAAGCGCGGTGATTCCGGAAAAGCCATTGAAGTAGAGTTAATGACTGATAAAAATTGCTATAGAATAGCTAAAGAGCTTGTAATCCGCCGAGTTTTTCAAAAGGATGGAATATCTTTGCCGAGTGCAAATATAATATTTGAAAATAAAATTGACAGCTATGGAAATATTACAGATGTTGTTATTATGGGCGGCGGTTTCGGCCATGGTGTTGGTATGAGCCAATACGGAGCAGGTTATATGGCAACGAAACTTAAACAGCCGTATTATAATATTTTAAGACATTATTATACGGGAATTAATCTGGGAACTTTGCCTGTAACAGTATGCGGAGATGAGGTTAAGCAGACATTCTGGGCGCCTATAGGAAGAGCCCAGCTGGTTATCACTAATTCAACTGCTGCTAAAATTGCAGTCAGAATTAACGGTAAAGCAATGGAATTTCCTGTAACCAAAACAATATTCCAAAAAGATTACAGAATTGATATTTCAAGATATATTGAAGATGGGGCAAATACGATTGTATTTTATCCTCCGACTTTGGGACGTGCAGTTACTTTGTATGTGGAATTGGTAGAAAAATATGGATACGGTGAATAAAGCGAAAAAGGACGAAACGCAGAGTGTTCTAAAAGCAGCATGGCTTATTGCGCTTGTAACTATAGCAAGTAAATTTATGGGATTTGTAAGGGATATGGTTGTTGCAAATTATTATGGTGCAACGCTTGTATCTGATGCTTATTTTTACGCATTACAAATACCATCACTTGCAATTATAATTCTCGGCGGGGTGGGCGGACCTTTTCACAGCGCTGCAGTTGCTGTATTTTCTAAATTAATTCCGGATTTTGATTCTAAGCCTGATGAGTTTGTAAATAAACTATATAATACTTTTTTAACGGTTTCGTTTCTGTTTTTTGCTGCTTGTTCCATATTAGGTTTTTTCTTTGCGGATAAAATCATGGGAATAATAATTTCAGCAGGCTCACCGGAACTTGTTGCACTTGCTTCTGCGCACTTTAAAATTATGTCACCGGTAATTCTTATCGGTGGAATAATAGGGATTTACTACGGGCTTCTGGTTACTCACAAGCAGTATATTCTGCCTAACTTGTCGCCAATGATTTTGAGTGTCGTTGTTATTATAGTAATTTCACTTGTGCATAATGATAAGTCCGGCATAGCTCTTGCAGCTGCAACTACACTGGGGGCTGTGTGCCAGCTGGCAGTTCAATTCCCCAAAATAAGACAAATAGGTTACAGGATAAAACCAAATTTTGATATAAAAAATAACCCGCAGTTTAAAAATATTTGCGAACTTTTATTCCCTGCAATATTGAGTTCCACAATCGGTCAGATAAGCATTTATATCGATATGTTTTTTGCATCAACTCTCAAAGAAGGCGCTTGGACTTCGGTTGTTTTTGCAAACAGAATTTTTCAATTTCCGGTAGGAATACTTGTTACTGCTTTTCTCGTACCTTTATTTCCTATTTTCTCACGCCTTGCAGGCGAAGGTGATTTTGAGGCGATAAAAAAATATTTTAATAAAGGTGTTGGCGTTCTGTTTTTTGTAGGGCTTCCGATGCTGATATTAATTCTACTGCTTGCTCAGGATGGAATTTCTTTGATATTTGAACGCGGAGCATTTAATGCTAATGCTGTTGTAATGGTTTCGGAGGCTTTATGTTTCTTGTCCTTCTCAATACTGCCTTATGTATTTAGAGATTCTATTACAAGGGTTTACTATGCGTTTAACGATTCTAAAACACCTTTTGCGATTGCAATGTCCTCAATTGCATTAAAAGCTTTTCTAAACTGGCTGCTTATCTTGAAACTTGATATGGGCATTGCCGGTATTACTCTTTCAACATCTTTTGTAACTCTATTTAATGCTGTATTTTTAGGATTATTTATACATCGAAAAATTAAACTTGATTACAAATCATTATTCTTGAATCTTGGGAAGATGCTTCTGGCAGGTACAATTACCCTTATTGCAGGCTGGTTTATCTGCGTTGGTTTTGATAGATTAGAACTGCCAAAGTATATTTTTGAAATCGCAAAAATCATAACGGTGATGACTGCTTGTATGGGAATTTATACTGTACTTAACCTTCTTTTTAAGATGGATTATGCTAAAGAATTGCTTGATAGGATTGTAAAAACGGGGCATTAAATAATGCCCCGTTTGCTTATATTACTTTATATCATATTCAGAGTCTTTGTCGGCTTTAATAGTGCTCTTTCCGTCGGTTTTAACTTTTGTAGCACTGTCAAATATCAAACCTCTGTTTTTTGTATTTTCAAGTTCCAGTGTGCCGTTGTTTATGTTAATTTCGTTGACATCAGAGTCTTTAACGGAGAGTTCAATATTATTTCCCCAGAGAGAGCTTCCGCAGCGTATTCCGGCCGGCTTTGCTCCTTCTATGGCTACTTTACCGGTAACCATATCTATAATGGTTTTAACTGCGCCTGTTAGCTTTGAAAAATAACAGTTTTCTCCAGCTTCGTTTTTAAATAGGTAGCTATTTAGTCTGTTCAGAGGTTTTCCTTTGTACAGGTGTAATACATCTTCTTCAAAGTTGTCATATATAAGTTCCAGTTCAGTCCCGTTATTTATGTTAGTCATTCTAATTTTACCCTCTTCAGTTTTGAAGCGATAGTTGTTAAAATGTTCTGCTTCCTGTTTGTCAAGCTTACCGTCCTGATTTTTATCAAATAAACTTACCATTAATTTTTGTCCCTCTGAACCCTGTGCTTTTACTGTTTCTACGCTCATTCCTGCATAAGCTTGAACTCTTTCTTGTGCTGCTACGTTTGTCATAATTTTCTCCTTTTCTTCTTTCTTCGTGTTTTGGTTTTGCTCTTTGAATCGATTCTTATGTATATATAAAGTCTTTTTGTTACAAAAAATTGCCTGATAAATTGATATAAAATATCAATATTTTGTAAAAATAAGTGTTTATAATACTTTTAGCGCTTCATAAAACTTAATATCATAAAGTTTGATAGGTAATTAAATATCAAAATAGCCCTGTAAGTTAAGATAAAATATCCTGTTTAAATCTGGTATCTAAATATAAAATATTAAAAAGACTATGACATTAAATATCAAAAAACAGCTAGGCGCCAGAATAAAAAAATTAAGGCAAGATAAAGGTTTTTGGCAGGAACAGTTTGCAGAAAAGCTTGGTATTGCTACAAGAACACTGTGCGGAATTGAAATTGGTAAAAATTTTTTTACAGCCGATACTTTAGAAAAAATTCTTGTTACGCTTGATGTTACGCCGCAAGACCTGTTTATGATTAATTACCTAAAACCGCAGGAAGATCTGGTTAATGAAATAATTCAAACGGTACAGAGCATAAAAGAGCGTGAAAAAATTGAGATTATTTATAAAATAATAAAGTCTTTTGAATAGCAATATCAACTAATTAACTGATTTATTTAGGTGTAAATCAGTTATAATATGTGGTATGACTTATGATTATAATTTATTAATGAATAAAGCAAAAGAGGCATCAAAAACCTCATATTCACCTTTTTCAAAGTTTGCGGTCGGAGCAGCAGTTTTAGCTAAAAGCGGAGCCGTCTATACAGGCTGTAATGTGGAAAATTCTTCTTTCGGGCTTACTATATGCGCAGAAAGGTGTGCTATTTTTAAAGCTATTTCTGAGGGTGAAAGAGAAATTCTAGCAGTTGCTATTTTTTCTCCTAATGAGGATGATTGTTTCCCTTGCGGTGCTTGCAGGCAGGTTATGTACGAGTTTCAGGGAGAAAATGAAATTGAAATTATAACTGACAACAACTCTAACCTGAATATACGAAAAATGAGCGATTTTCTGCCATTTGGTTTTAAAATATAAAGTCATAATTTGTGTTATACTATTTTAAGAAAACAAATTATGTATATTATTGAACTATTTATAAAGTGGCTTAACAAAAATAAACGTGGAGAGGGCGCAAATCCAGAAAATGTTTATAAAGAGAGTTTTGACAAAGAACCGGACGAAGCCTTAACATGTAGACATAACTTTATGCCGGTCGATAGTACAGGTAATGTGCTTGCTTGTACAAAGTGCGGTTTTGTTGTAAAAAAGAAGGGACAGGGATAAGTATTAAAACTACAAGTTTTACTTAGAACAAGAGGTTATTATATGCAAAAGTTTTTAGATTTTATATCATCAAAAAGTTTCAGAAATGTAATGTGTTTTATATTATTCACATTTCTAATGAGTGTTACCATATCTTCCCAAAATTACTTTTTCCAGAAAGTTATTGAAAACGGGATAAGCAAAAAAGATATTGTTGCTCAAAAAGACATTAAAGTAATCGATACTAAAAAAACTGAACAGCATAAAAAAGAAGTTGCGCAGAATGTAGAACCTATTTTGACGCAGGCAGAGGATGAGTTTATTGCAACAAGTCTTGTTACTCTGCAAAATTCAGTTAAGAAAATTCGTGAAAAGAATGTCAGCGATGAGGTTAAGAAAGAAGAGCTTAATGTCTTATTTGATGAAGCCGGTAAAAGAGGGCTTGTAGAATTTTTGCTTAAGGCTAATGATAATGACCTGCAGATGGTATTTGATAAAGCAAAAATCACTCTTTCATCTGTTTTGAATGTTGGTATTTCTTCAAAAGATTTTGAAAATAATAATGTTGATACAATAATTAAAAAGAATTTGCCAAATAATGTACCGCGTTATCAGGGTGCATTGATAACCGGGATTTTAAACCAGATTATAGTTCCTAATCTTGTAGTAGATGAATTTGCAACTGAGATTGCGAAAAAAAATGCACAAAATGCTGTAAAGCCTTATGAAGTAGTGTTTAAAAAGGGTGATAAAATAGTTTTTGAAGGCGAACCGGTTACAAAACTTAAACGGGATGCATTAAGAGCGGCAGGTTATAATGTACTTGAGGTAAATTATGGCGGAATTATAGGTATTTATATTCTGATTGCATTTTTTACTTTCGTATTTTTGCAGTATGAGAGAAATTTTGAAAAGCAGTACTATGATGCAAAGCATATGCTAATGGCTGCATCATTTACACTGGTGCTGGGGTTCATATCAGCTCTTCTGCCTACGGGATTTTCTCCTTATATAATTCCGATTCCTGCCTATACAATTTTAATATCAATTTTTACAACTCCTAGAAACGCGTTTTTTGCTTCGACAATTGTTCTTGCAATTATTGCTATTGGAATGCACTGGAATATAGAAGTTGTTGTTTCATTTATGTTATTGAATACAGTAGTAATGACAGCTGTTTCAAAGCTAAAATTTTCAAAACGTTCTGATTTGCTAATTGTAAGTTCAAAAATATCACTTGCAGGACTTTTAATTGTAGGCGGTATATATTTCCTTGAAAAATATATGATGGATATTGACAATCTGCTGATTTTTAAAGATTTGGGCTGTATAGTCGTCAATTGCTTTGTAATCAGCGGTGTGCTTTTATTAGGTATACTTCCGATTATAGAAAATCTTTTCAGAATAATGACTCCATACGGGCTCGCAGAACTTGCAGACCATAATCAGGATTTATTAAAAAGGCTTATGCAGGAAGCTCCTGGTACATTTAATCATAGTCTTACAGTATCGCATCTGTGTGAAAATGCAGCAGAAGCAATCGGGGCTAATCCGGTACTGGCAAGAGTTGGTGCTATGTATCATGATATAGGTAAGCTCCTCCGCCCGATGTTTTTTGTGGAAAATCAGTCTTTTTACGGTATTGAAAATCCCCACAAAGCTTGTACACCGCGTTTTAGTAAAATGCTTATTACAGCTCATCCTAAGGATGGTATAGAACTTGCTAAGGATGCACATCTTCCTCAGGTAATTAATAACTTTATTTTACAGCACCACGGTACAAGTCTTGTAAGTTATTTTTATAATGAAGCGCTGAAAGAAGAAGGGGCAGAAAATGTAAATGAAGAGCAGTTCCGTTATCCAGGGCCAAAACCAAATATGAAAGAAACTGCTATTCTTATGCTGGCGGATGCTGTTGAATCTGCTGTAAGGGCTGCAAAAAATCCTTCAAATGAAGAAATTGATGCTATCATCAATAAGATTATAAAAGAAAGGCTGAATGATGGTCAGCTTTCTGATTCGCCTTTGACATTGAAAGATTTGAAAACTATTGCAGAGACGTTTTCCAGAATGCTTAGAGGTATGCACCATAAACGTATTAAATACCATAATGACCTTGTTCAGGAGCTGGATAAGAATAATAAATTGAACCATGAGATTTTAAAACCATCACTGGACACGGATTTAGAGTCGAAGGTAAAGGAACTGGAAAATAAAAAGAATGAAAACAATTAATATTTTCACGGAAAATATTTTTGACGGCTGGGAAGTAAACGAAAAAGATGTAATACAAAAAACCCGAGAGATGTTGGAGCATTATATACAAACGCTCGGTGATAGATCCTGCCTTTTTAAAAAAGAGTATCAAACAATTACTCTTGACATAGTATTTTGTGATTCTGCAAAAACACATGAACTAAATCGCGATTACCGTAATAAAGATTATCCTGCTGATATCATAACTTTTGCAATCTTTGCAGATGATGAAAATAGTTTTATTTTTGACGGTGATATTAATCTCGGAGAGATTGTAATTGCTCTGGATAAAGTGATTTCCGGAGATAATAGAGATATCAGCCTTTCAAAAAATAAAGAACAGGAGCTTTTCTTTTTAATCAGCCATGGGTTAATGCATCTTCTTGGATTTGACCACAGGGATGAAGAGGAATACAATTTTGTTATAGGGGAACAGCGAAAGGCTTTGGAGTGTATCAATTATGACAAAATTTAAGTCGCAGGGATTTAATAATACTTTTAAGAATGCAAGAAAAGGTTTTAGGCTGGTATTGAAAAGCGAATTAAATATAAGGGTTCATGTTGCTGTTGCAACACTCGTATTATTTGCGGCTTTGTTGTTTAAGTTTTCTGCTCTCGAATTTTGTATTGTTCTTTTTGTAATCGGGCTTGTTATTGTTGCAGAAATGCTCAATACAGCTATAGAATTTACTCTGGATTCAATATATCACAACAGATATTCCCGAATGGTAGGAATGGCAAAGGATATTTCTGCAGGAGCTGTAATGTTTGCTACAATTATTAGTGTACTGGTAGGTATAATTCTTTTTGGAAGCAAGCTTATTTGACAAAGAATGATTGATTAAATATAATGGGCGAGTATATTAAATTTATTGGATAATTATGAATAATGACAACTTACTCTCTCTCTCTCTCTCTCTCTCTCTCTCTCTCTACAGCGATAAGGGTTTCCGGCTTTTTACGTTCTGGGAGCCAAAAGAAAAAATGCCGGCATACATAAGATTATGTATGCAAACCTGGAAGAAATTTTTACCCGAATGTGAAGTTGTTCTTTTAGATTATTCAAATTTAGAAGAATGGCTGGGGAAAGATGTTTATGACGAGATTTTATTTAGAGATTTTTCTTTGCCAAAACAGGCCGATGCAATACGATGTGCTTTATTAAAAAAATACGGCGGATTATGGCTTGATGCTGATACAATATTAACCTCTCCGCAGGTGAAAGATTACCTGATGATTGATTCCGAGTTAGTTATGATTAGTAAACATCTGGCTTTTATTAAAGCAAATAATAATTCTAAGATAATTGCGGACTGGTATAATCAAATCCAGTATAACTTGAAGTTTTACAAGGATGTGAAATATCAAAATAATGCTGTTCAAAAGATATTACATCCACGCCGTTACCGCAGAGTGGAAAACTGGGATTATTTAGGCAATTATATCCTGCACAAAATGCTCAAAACAAAAAACAAAAAGAAGTTTTTTAGTATTGATAGAATGGAGATTAATGCACTTCCAGAATTAAATAATAAAAAAAATGATAACCTGGTTGAAAACTATCAGAATTTTTATTTCGAAAATGATTATTCGCAAGATGTTATAAAGAATACTAAAGGAATTATACTTTTGCATAATTCATGGACGCCGCAGCCATTTCTACAAATGAATAAAGAAGAATTTTTAAACAGGAATAATACATTATCAAATGTGTTGAAAAAAGTTTTAAGTATGGAGAAATTTTAATGGTATCGCTTTTAGAACTAAATCCTGACGATAAGTGTTTGGTTATAGCTCCTCATGCGGACGATGAAAGCATTGGATGTGGCGGCTTGTTGTTAAAGTACCCGGATAATTGCGATGTAGTAGTCTTAACAGACGGGGGCAAAGGCGGCGTTGGGGATGAAAGGGTAATTATTGTTAATAGGCTTGCCGAGTTAAAAAATGCAATGCAGTATGCTAACATTAAAAATTATAAGAATTTGATGATACCTGATAGGGAGGCAAAATATAATACGCATGTGTTAAATCAATTAAATTTAAATAAATATGACTATGTTTTTATTCCTAATAAATACGAATTTCATGTCGATCATTCTTTCTTATATAGAAAAGTAAAAAAATTACTAAGATTTGCCCTGAAAACAAAAATTATTTGTTATGAGGTTTGGTCCCCAATTCCAAATCCGGATTTATATTTGGACATATCAGACGTAATAAATAAAAAGACTGAATTGATTTCTAATTATGAAAGCCAAATTCGGTGCAATGATTATGCCACTAAAACAATCTCACTTAATAATTATCGCGGATTAAGGGCTGGTGTTGAATATGCAGAGGGATATATAATGGTTTTGCCGCTTATTCAAAAATTGAAGCCCGCTTATCAAAAAACAAATGAACTCCTATATCTTTCATTTATGGGGATAAAAATTAAATTCAGGCTACAAAGAAAGATTTTTAGAAAATAGCAAAAAAAAACCTTTCTTAGAAGAAAGGTTTCGGAATCTTTTTCATTAATTCCTCATGTGTAGAAGGTTAGTGTGTAGGTTGTATGAAAGGTTTGTGTTATGTGTTTCGTGTTTATTTAATGCTTACATATATATAAAGTATATTTTAATTCGCGAATTGCGCAATACCTTATATATTGTTACAAAAGTTTACAAAATTGATTAAAATTTAAATAAGCTCAAAAATTCCTTCTGCATAAGTTGGATGAGCAAAACACATTTCTTTTATTTCAGAAAGTGTAATCTTATTCTGAATAGCCGTTAAGAGAATGTGTATAAGTGATGAGGCTTCTTTGGAGATAATATGTGCTCCGTAAATAAGATTATTTTTTGTGATAATTTTGATAAAGCCGTCTGTAGCATCATCACACCATGATTTTCCCAGGGCTGTAATCGGAAGCTTTGATATAGAATAGCTTTCATCCACATCCTGTTCTCTTAGTCCTACCCAGGCTATTTCCGGCTGTCCATAGATAACTGAAGGAGTAAGATTTTTCTCAAACGGTATATTTAATGTATACTCTTTTGCTTGATGGATAGCATAATGTGCCAGCTGAATTTCTCCGCAAGAATCTCCGAGAACTTTTGCATTGTCACAGTTTGGACACATTACAGGCATTCTTCCTGCTGCAACAAGGATAATTTCTGGAGTTAAAATAACTCCGCTTTTCAGATAAACAGTTTTATCCTCAAGCTTTTCGATACTGTCATTCAAGTAAAATTTTATCCCTTTTTGTTTATAAATTCTTTCAACTCTTTTTGAAACTTCAATATCAGCAGGCGGTATAAGATGTTCGGCCATTTCTACTACAGTTACTTCAGAGCCGAAACTATTGTAAATTCTTGCCCATTCTGTTCCGATAGCACCTGAACCTACTATAAGCACCGATTTTGGAAGTTCTTTTAAGTTTAAAACATCATCAGAATTGAGTATAAACTGGCCGTCAAATTCAAGTCCTTTTATTTCACGCGGTTTAGACCCTGCTGCAACAATTATATTTTTTACTTCATAGTCAGTTTCTGCAGCTGTAATTGTATTTTTATCTTTTATGCAGGCTTCTTCGTATACTGTTTTTACCCCGGAATTTTTTACTGCAAGCTCAAGAGATTTTCTTACTTTCTCAACAATCTTATCTTTCTTTTCTATTACCTTTGAATAGTCAAGGACAAAATGCTGTGGAAAGTTTCCGTCGTTTGTAAGTTCGCTAATGAATTTTAAGTTTGTATATATTTCAGCAGAGTGCAAAATAGACTTAGTTGGTATACACCCTTTATTCAAACATGTTCCGCCAAGCTTATTTTTTTCAAATAAAACAACGGAGTATCCTTGTTTTGCAAGGTTGATGCCTGCTGTATAACCAGCAGGACCGCCGCCTATTATTCCGTAATCAAACTTTTCCATAATGCTATTTTAGCACAAATTTTTAAACTCTCATGCCATTTGAAGTTTGTGTACGGTTGTTAAGGTATTTCTTCTGCATATCAGACGCCATTGAATTTCTTACAATAGGAGTAACAATATTGGAAGAAACAATACTTGCTCCAATTGTTCCCATTGTTGTTACATAATTTTTGTATGAATAATATGATTCTTTTGGAAATTTTGGCTCATTTTTTAAAACTTCATCAAGATCTAATGAAAGCTTACCAACTTTGTCGCCATATAAATCTTTATTTTTATTAAGAAATGCTCTAACTTTAGCCGGTGCTATTTTCCCTGTAGAAGCAAGTTTAGAAATTACTTTTTTTGTTGCCTGAGTGATTAAGAAAAACGCACTTATATTTACAACAGCATCAGCAAATTCCTGTGGAACAAGGAAACTTTTTTGCTCAGGTGATATTTTCGGGTTAAATAATACAGCACCAATCTGGGCGAGAGAAGACAGCCCCCAGCCAATAGTACCTGTAACAACAAGCATAGTCGCAGTATTTTTCTTAAAGTTTTGATAAACCCATTCAAGGCCTTTTTGGAGGATGCCATTATTCATGTTTCTTTTCCTCCGTTTTTTCATTAAGGTAATTCGTTAAAATTGCGGTCAAAGGTGCATCAAGGACAAAGTTTGTAACGCACATTGCAAGAAGTGCTATAGCCATAGCAAGCGCACTTCTATAATTTTTAAGAAATTTGGGATTGTCATTGAGTTCTTTAAGATATTTTTTAGGCAATAGAGCTTTGCTGAACTTTGAATTACCTTTAATATTTGTCATGCTTAGAATACCTTTGTATATAGGTCCCCTTACAACAAGCATACCAACTCCTGTTCCGGCAAGAATTTTTGCGATAGTTCTATTAACAGATACCCTTCTTGTTTCTTTGTCAACTTTATGGTTGCTGGCATCTATTGCAGGCTGTGTGAGAAGTGCTGTTGCCCCCATGATACCTCTATTTTCTGCCGGACGTGATACAACACTGTCAATATGCTCCCATTTTTCGAGTTTTTTAGCAGATTCTTTAACGGTATGCTCAGGTACAGCGTCAATTGCTTTCTGCATGACTCTGTCTTTTAGGGATTTTAGAGGTTTTCCCTGCATTGTTATGCTATTATTTATCGGCTGTATATTCATAACACTTCTTCCTGTCAGTATAAAACAACTGAAGCTTGAAAATTGACTTGTATATACGAATTGTTACAAATATGTTACAAACTAGAAAACCGGTGTTATAAATTATTTAAATGTGGAATATAATATATATAAGGATATGTTGTCGAAAATGAGAAGCTTAGTAAAAAAACGCTTAATCAAAATCCCTGAAACCCTTACGGCTGTAGGGGGGGGGGGTAAAACACTCTAGTTTATTAG
>UNSK01000010.1 GCA_900552525.1 Candidatus Gastranaerophilales bacterium
AATAAGGGGCGGGTTATTCAAACCCGCCCCTACTAACTTTATTTGTCCTTTACATATATCTTAAATTGATATACAGCGAACTAATTATTAGTGATATTGCAACCACAATAACCCCGTATTTCATAAATCTAAGAAAGAACATTGGATGTCCTTCTTTTGCCGCTGATTCAGAAACGATTACGTTTGCGGCAGCACCAATCATAGTCATGTTACCGCCCAGACATGCTCCGAGAGATAAACACCACCAGAGCGGGGTTGTGTAATCTGCCCCCATTGTTTTTTGAATTTCAACAAGCATAGGGGACATTGTTGCTGTGTAAGGAATATTATCAATAATACCGGATATTATTCCTGAAGCCCATAGGATAAGCATAGAAGCAGCTTCCTGAGAGCCCTGTGTAACACGCAGAATCCATTCTGCCATAAGCTTAATACCACCAGAAGCTTCAACACCGCCGATTATGATAAACAAACCGATAAAGAAGAATATTGTATTCCATTCAACATCTCTTAAAATATCAGTAGGTTTTTCAAAGAGAAGCAGGAAGCTTGCGCCAAGCATAGCTGCAACACAGGTTTCAATATGTGTAATATCATGAGTAACAAAACCAAGAATTACAAGAGCAAGAACAATCATTGAACGAACCATCAAAGGAACATCTGTAATTGTATGAGTATTATCAATATTTGCAGCTTCTTTCATTTTTTCTGCAGTAGTTGCTAATTTTTTTCTAAAGAAAAGTACCATAACAGCTAAAACTGCAATCAGAATAACAGCAACAACAAGTGTAAGGTTGCTTACAAAATCCATAAATGAAAATCCTGCTGCGCTTCCTATAATAATATTTGGCGGGTCACCAATCAATGTTGCAGTACCGCCGATGTTTGAAGCGAATACTTCGGTCAACAGGTAAGGAATCGGATCTATTTCTAATTTTCTTGCAATAGCAAAAGTTATCGGCATAATCAGAATAACTGTTGTTACGTTGTCTAAAAAGGCACTTACTACAGCAGTGAAAATACCCAGTGCAATTAAAATTAATACCGGATGACCTTTTGTCATTTTTAATAGTTCATTTGCCAGATAAGAAAATACTCCGCTTCGTGTTGTAATGTTAACTATAATCATCATAGACACAAGCAGGAATATTACGTTAAAGTCGATGTATTGAACAAAATAAGTAGGGTTAAGTACCCCGTCCAATACTCTTGTCTGGCTGACAAGCCCGAGGAAAATTGTAATACCTGCACCAAGAAGTGCAATAGTAACTTTCGGGATTTTTTCAGTAGCGATAAAGATATACGCTAAGATAAGTAATCCCGCAGATATCAGCACATTGTGCGCTGATACAAAACTGTGAATTAATTCCATATCTTTCTCCTTTTTTTATACTAATCAACAATATACACCTGAAGGAGGTGCATTCGCGTTGATTTCCGTCTTAAATAAAAGAGCTATTATATATGTATTAAAAATATTTTGTTCTGTATCAACAAATAATAAATTATTACTGAATGCCGGCACTTTTCCACAGTGTAATCCGGAAGAAATGCCATTATCAGAATTAGTGGACGGCAATATAAAATATTCTTCTTTATCGGCACTTACATAAATATCCGGATAAGACATTTGAGGCTGTGCTGAAACACTATTTTGAGAGTATGAAGTATCAGCACTTATATAATTTGTAAGTGAAAATACTAAAAATAAAAAACAAAAAAATATTTTAGCCAGTACTCTCATACAAGAATTTTATCACAAATAAGTATTTAACTATCATAAATTATATATAACAATCCTATAGGTACACTATTTGTAAAATTCATTATCAAATCTACATAGTAATAATCCTGATAACAGGAATACTTTCTTTTTACATACTTTATTGTATTAGTTTTTATTAGCGGATTTTCTAACGTTTTATAGTCTTGATAAAGAATATCTGCTAAAAAAGTTGAAATAAGATTACTTATTGGGTCTGGTATTATTAATAATGATGCTTGCAAAACTTCATCAATATTTTTTTTGAATAATACTTCCTCTTTATTTTTATTTGCAATATAACTTCTATAGTCACTAGATAAATCAAAATCAGATATATAATTTCTTAGCAAACTTTCTATAGAAAAATTATCACATATAAACATTAGCCTATTAAGACATAATAACTCATCCACAGTTAACTTTTCTGCAACATCCTCTGAAATAACTTTATTAAACAAAGCTTTAGCAATAACATTATCTTTCCCATACGAATTCATAATACACCTCATTTCATAAAACTATTTGGTAAAAATATAAGAATCCACAGAGAAGCTGCCGGCTTTACACAAGAACAACTCGCAGAAAAATTAGATATTAGTTGCGGGAGTTTGAGCCGTATTGAAACTGGAAGACAATTTGTTACACAAACTACCCTAGAGAATTTATCAAAGGCATTGAAAGTTTCGGTAAGTGATTTATTTTTATACTCTACACATTCATCAACAAATAATGAGAAAAAAATCGAATTATTACAATATATAGAAACAATGAATAATTATGAAATTGAATATTTTTTGAACCAAATTCAAGTTTATTATAAATTAAAACCACACTTCAAATCTTTTACCTAATCTTCATTTAGCATGTTAATAAATTTAAAAACAAGCTTTCTCTTCTCATAATCTAATTGCTCCAAAAGCTCAGCTGTGTAGTTAAATACTTCTGTATCTTTTACAGTAACATTTGCCTCATCATAGCAAAAAAGTTTTACAATAGGCACATTTAATGTTTCTATGATTTTTATAAGTATGGGATAAGAAGGAAACGTGATACCACGCTCTATACTGGAAAGAGTTTGAAAAGTAATATCAGCCTTTTCAGCAAATTTCATCTGGCTTAGCCCCATTGCCTTACGATATTGACGAACCCTTTTACCAAACTCTTTTTTTAAATTTATCATATTAAAACAATAAGTTAATTTGAAAAGCGCGACAATCAATCTGGTTAGTAATTTCTATATACAATTTATAATTATCTCAATTCTGATGTACAATTAGGACATCTCACAGCTTTTACAGGAATACAAGAATAGCAGTACGGGCATTCCTTTGTCGTTACCTCTTTTTCTGCCTCCTCTTGTTTACAGGCTGCAGCTCTAAGCGTGTTAATTGATTTAATAATTAAGAACACAGCACAGGCAACTATTATAAAGCTTATTACATTATTCAAAAATGCACCATAGTTAATCGTTACTGCTCCGGCAGCCTTTGCTGCATCAAGCGAAGGGTAATGAGTTCCATAAGGATAGATTTGCAGATACAAATTTGAAAAATCGACTTTTCCAAGAATTAAGCCGACAGGAGGCATTATAATATCCTTTACCAGAGAGTCCACAATCTTACCAAATGCCGCACCAATAATTATACCTACAGCCATGTCCAGAACATTGCCGTGTAATATAAATTCCTTTAATTCTTTTCCCCAATTTTTTAACATAAAACTCCTTTCCTAAAAAATAGCGGAAACACTTTTCGTATTTCCGCTATTTTTATCTTTAATTAATGTTTTTTATTATTCTTTAGTAAACTCTGCATCAATTACATCGTCATCTTTTTTATCTTCTGATGCTGCACCTTGAGAGTTTGCTTCACTCTGTGCATCTCCGCCTTCTTTTTGAACAGCTTCGTATGCTTTTTGTGAAATTGCAAACATTGTCTGCTGCAGCTCTTCTGATAATTTCTTTAACTCATCAGATGATTTATTTTCATCCAAAGCTTTTTGTAAAGCTTCTCTGTGTTCTGTTAATTTTTTAACATCTTCTTCAGAGATTTTACCTTCAAAGTCTTTTACAATTCTTTCAGAAGAAGAAATCAATGAGTTAGCATTATTTTTGATTTCAGCTTCTTCTTTTTTCTTCTTATCTTCAGAGGCGTTAGCTTCTGCTTCTTTAACCATCTTATCGATATCCTGTTCAGACAGGTTAGAAGAGTTTGTAATTGTAATCTTTTGTTCTTTGTTAGTAGCTTTATCCTTAGCAGAAACATTAACAATACCGTTAGCATCGATATCAAATGTAACTTCGATTTGAGGAACTCCTCTCATCGCAGGAGCAATACCTTCAAGTCTAAACATACCTAAAGATTTGTTATCAGAAGCCATTGGTCTTTCACCTTGAAGTACATTTATATCAACAGCAGTCTGGTTATTTTCAGCAGTTGAGAAAACTTGAGATTTACTTACAGGAATTGTAGTGTTACGAGGAACAAGCGCAGTCATAACGCCGCCTAATGTTTCAATACCAAGTGTAAGCGGAGTTACATCAAGAAGAACGATATCTTTAACTTCACCTGCAAGTACACCTGCTTGAACTGCAGCACCAACCGCAACAACCTCATCAGGGTTTACTGACTGGTTAGGCTCTTTACCTGTGTATTCTTTTACTAACTGCTGAACAGCAGGAATACGGGTAGAACCGCCGACAAGAACTACTTCATTAATATCATTCTTGCTTAAACCTGCATCAGATAAAGCTTGTTCAACCGGTTTTTTGCATCTTTCAAGAAGGTCATGAGAAAGCTCTTCAAACTTGGCTCTTGTTAAAGATAATTCCAAGTGTTTAGGACCGTTAGCATCTGCTGTAATATACGGAAGGTTAATAGTTGTTTCAACTACTGATGATAATTCACATTTAGCTTTTTCAGCAGCTTCCTTAATACGCTGCATAGCCTGCTTATCATTAGTTAAGTCCATGCCTTCCTGTTTTTTGAATTCTGCACAAATCCAGTCAATAATCTTTTTATCAAAGTCGTCGCCGCCTAAGTGAGTATCACCGGAAGTTGAAAGAACTTCGTGAACACCATCACCGATTTCAAGTATAGATACATCAAAAGTACCGCCGCCTAAGTCGAATACAAGAACTTTTTCTGATTTATCTTTTTCCAAACCGTAAGCAAGAGCCGCAGCAGTTGGTTCGTTTACGATACGAAGAACATCTAAGCCTGCGATTTTGCCGGCATCTTTTGTTGCCTGTCTTTGCGCATCGTTAAAGTAAGCTGGAACTGTGATTACAGCTGATGTAACTTTTTCGCCAAGATATGCGCTTGCATCGTCTGCTAATTTTCTCAAAATCATTGCAGAAATTTCTTGAGGAGTGTAATCTTTTCCATCTATATTTTTTTTGTAATCTTCGCCCATGTGTCTTTTGATTGAAGCAATAGTTTTATCAGGGTTCAAAATAGCCTGTCTTTTTGCTAATTGACCGACTAATCTTTCACCTGTTTTAGAAAAACCAACGATAGAAGGAGTTGTTCTCATACCTTCTGCGTTTGCTATAACGGTTGGCTTACCGCCTTCCATAACGGCTACAACCGAGTTAGTTGTACCTAAGTCAATACCAATTGTCTTTGCCATAATTTATATCTCCTATAAAATTTTTCTTTCTACATTATTATTAAATCACTGTTTTTGACAAAACCTTAAAAAATAAACAATTTTTTAATATTTCAACCTGAAAGCTTGAATTTTTGATTTGTTTCTGGTTGAATAAAGAAAGATTGACAATTAAATATGCCGATGTGATGGAATTGGTAGACGTGCCAGACTCAAAATCTGGTGTAGGCAACTACGTGCCGGTTCGACCCCGGCCATCGGCATTTTTTACAACATTTACACTGGCGAGATATAGATGAGAATACAAGCTGTTACACCAATAGTTAATTTCCGTGCGCAAAACTCCAGACGCACTATACAAAATAATAAATCAGGGACACCATTTCGTGACGGGCTAAGCACTGCCGGCGCATGGTTTAGCTTTGGAGTAGGCCTTGATTTTATCTCCAGAAAACTCCAATTTTCAAAATCTCCGCTTAAAAACTCGCTTGCCTTAAACGGAATTATAGGAACGGGAGCCGGAGTAGTAGCCGGGGTACAGCATATAAGAAAAAACACTAGCGCGGAATAACATATCCCCAGACAGGCTTACAATCATTTCCGATAAGTGTGATATAAGAAATTCTTTGCTTTTTGCATTTCGGAATTTTCATATAACCGTAGCCGTAAACAATAGAGGAAATATAATAATCTCCGACTTTTTGCTCATATTTATCAATAAATTCTTTCTTAGAAACAATCTTAACCTTGCTATTGTATGCGTTTGAGTAAATGTCACAGAGATATGCAGTACATTCTGATGCTATAACCTGCAGTGCAGAGCATAAAATTATTAATAATGAAATAAGCTTTCTCATACATTTATGATATCACAAATCCTTTTGTGCTAGAATAACCATGTAAATTAGTTATAGGGGATCCACCCTAACAAGGGATAAATAGGCTAACGGATGTTACTGTGTGCCGGAATATTTACCCCGGAAAGGATAGAAAATGGAAAAGAACAAAGAAACATTGCATGTATTAAGACATTCATGCTCACACATTATGGCACAGGCTGTACAAAAGCTGTTTCCACAGGCAAAGTTGGCTATCGGACCGGCTACAGACGCAGGATTTTACTACGATTTTGACCTAACTGACGGTTATGCATTCACACAAGATGATTTAGCCAAAATCGAAGAAGAAATGAAAAATATCATTAAGCAAAATCTTACGTTCGAAAAGTACATAATTCCTGATGTGGACAAGCAGATTGCGGAATTTAAGGCAGAAGGCGAAATCTACAAGGCTGAACTTCTTGAAGAACACAGAAACGATAATCCTACGTTGTATTTTACAAAAGACAAAGACGGGAATGTTTTGTTTAACGACCTTTGTGCAGGGCCTCATATTCCGAATACATCATATATAAAAGGAAATGCTATTAAGCTTTTGAAAGTTGCAGGAGCTTACTGGCGCGGTAACGAAAAGAACAAAATGCTCCAGAGAATTTACGCTACAGCTTACTGGAACAAAGAAGATTTGCAGGATTATTTGACATTTATTGAAGAAGCAGAAAAACGCGACCACAGAAAACTCGGAACCCAGCTGGATTTATTCTCTACAAGAGAAGAATTAGGCGGAGGACTTGTTTTGTGGCATCCGAACCTCGCAACTGTGAGAGAACAAATAGAAAATTACTGGAGAGAAGAACATAGAAAACGCGGTTATGTAATTGTTAACACTCCGCAAATCGCAAAATCTAAGCTCTGGGAAATTTCAGGTCACATGGATCACTACAAAGAAAACATGTTCTTTGTTCAAAAAGATGAAGATTCTGACGAACAATTCGTCGTAAAACCGATGAACTGTCCGTTCCATATCCTGATTTATCAGGCAAACAGATATTCTTACCGTTCATTACCTTTAAGAATGGCAGAACTTGGAACTGTTTACAGAAAAGAAAAATCAGGAGCACTTGCAGGTTTAACCCGTGTTCAAGGATTTACACAGGATGATGCTCATATTTTCTGTACTCCTGAACAGCTTGTTGATGAAATTAATGCAATCATTGACTTTGTAGCAGATACTATGGCTATCTTCAAGATGAGTTTCGAAGTTGAACTCTCTACCCGTCCTGAAAGCTTTGTAGGCGAAATCGAAAACTGGAATAAAGCAGAAGCCGGACTTAAAGAAGCTATGGACAGACGAGGCATGAAATACGAAATTAACGAAGGCGACGGTGCTTTCTACGGGCCGAAAATCGACTTTAAGGTTAAAGACGCTATCGGAAGAACCTGGCAGTGTGCAACAATTCAGCTCGATTTCAACCTGCCTGCAAGATTTGATATCAAATATCAGGACAAAGACGGCAGCATGAAAACTCCTATTATGCTTCACAGAGTAATTTTCGGCTCAATGGAGAGATTCCACGGAATCCTGATAGAACATTATGCAGGTGCATTCCCTACATGGCTTGCGCCTACACAGGTTTCCATTGTACCGATTTCAAACGAAAAACACGCAGACTTTGCAGAACAGGTTTACAAAAAAATGCGTGCTGCAGGCATAAGAGTAAAACTTGATGACCGCTCTGAATCAATGAATTACAAAATAAGAGAATCATTACAGGACAAAAAGATTCCTTATGTTTGCGTAATCGGCGACAAAGAAATTGAAGCCGGCGCTGTTGCGGTTAGAAAACGCGGTGTTGGTCAGGTTGGTACAAAATCTGTTGATGAATTTATTTCTGAAATAGAAAAAGAAATCAAAGATCGCGTTTAAGTATAATTAAAAAAGGGAGGCGTTTAAAAACGCCTCCCTTTTGTCATGCTGAAAGCAATTTTTTCACACAAAAATACTTTATATAAATAGTAAGATGGATTTAGTAAATGAAACTATTTTTCGTAAAATCAATTGAACCGTTTATAAGCAAGCTGCCGGCTGCAGCGGAGGTTGGCGCAGGTATGCGTTACACACTGCGCGACGCAAAAATCGGTAATAGTCTTTACACAACAGGAATTAACACCTGTTCAGGTTTTGGGCTCCGTGCAGGAGAGCAAAACCTCCTCGGGCATATAAAGCCGGAGGATTTCAATCCTCGAAACTTTGCCGGAGCTTTTGAAAGGCTTGTCAAAGACTTCCAAAATAAATACGGAGAAGTTCGTGCACTCGTATTTGGCGGACGCGAAAGCTCTTTTATAGACCCGAACTGCCGCAGAGCAAGCAACGAAGTTTCGGCAACAATGTGCGATGTTTTGAGTACCAAATGCAATATTCCGGATGAAAACTTTGCCTCAATCATGGGAAAATTTACAAACATCAAAACCAACGACAACATGGCAGTTATTGGAGATAAAGTTTATCTTGCAAATAAAGAATTTGAAAAAGCCGGTCTGTTAAGCGCACCAAAAGACAAAATTGAATCACTCGCAGAAGATATCTATGAAGATGTTTTCATCCCGAAAAGCTTTTTAGTTTAAGACCTTTGGATAATTGTCATTAAAAAATTCTTCAAATCTATCTTCCAGAATTGCCAGTCTTGCTTTCTTCGCAAAATCAATAAGGAATTTGATATTGTGAATAGACATTAATGCCTGAGCAGTTCCTTCACCGCATTTGTATAAATGCCTTAAATAAGCTCTGGAATGATTTTTACAACAGTAACAATCGCAGTTTTCATCAAGAGGACGCGGATCATCCCAGAACTGTGCATTTTTAATCTGTTTTTTACCTTCTGAAGTAAAGAAAGAACCATGCCTTGCGTTTCTGGTAGGAAGTACGCAGTCAAACATGTCCACACCGCGTTTAATACCATCAAGCAAATCTTCAGGAGTTCCGACTCCCATTAAGTATCTTGGTTTGTTATGTGGTAAAAGAGGTGCTGTAAGCTCTACAAAATGGTTCATTGTTTCTTTATCTTCACCAACGCTCAAACCTCCAATTGCATACCCGACAGCGTCAATTGAAGAAACAAAAGCTGCACTTTCGCGTCTTAAATCATCATAGAAAGCTCCCTGACAAATCGGGAAAAGTGCCTGATTTGTTGAAGTTTTTGCTTTGATACATCTTTCAAGCCATCTGTGCGTACGCTCCATAGCTTCTTTTGCAGTATTGTAATCACATCCGAAAGGTGCGCACCAATCGAATGCCATAATTATATCAGCACCGATTGACTGCTGAATTTCCATAGAAATTTCAGGACTGATAAAGTGTTTTTTACCGTCTTTTGGATCTCTGAATTCGACACCTTCCTCGGAAATTTTGCGCAAATGTGCAAGCGAGAATACTTGAAATCCGCCTGAATCAGTTAATACAGGTTTTTGCCAGTTCATCCATCCGTGAATTCCGCCGAACTTTTCTATTAACTTATGTCCGGCGCGCAGATACAAATGATATGAATTTGCGAGAATAATTTGTGCCCCTGTATCATAAAGGTTATTATTCGTAACCAGTTTTACGGTTGAATTTGTTCCAACCGGCATAAATATAGGTGTTTCTATATCACCGTGAGGCGTATGCAAAACACCGGCACGTGCTCCGGTGTTTTTGTCTGTATGTATTAACTCATAACTGAAACCATTAACCATTGTATCTTTCTTCGTCATAAGTAATCATCTCCAGCATAGACTGCCAGTTATCATAAATTTCTTCCGGTTTGAAATATAATCCGATTTCTCTTGCAGCGCTTTCCGGTGAATCAGAAGCGTGTATGATATTATATTCCATAACCTGAGCAAAATCAGCTCTTATAGTTCCCACATCAGCTTTTTGCGGGTCGGTAGCGCCTACAATGTGGCGGACGCTCTGTATAGCTTCATAACCTTCAATAACCATTGCAACAATAGGGCCGCTTGTAATGTAATGAACAAGCCTGTTGTAGAAAGGTTTGCCCTGATGCTCTGCATAATGTTTAGATGCAAGTTCCGGTGTTACTTGAAGCAGCTTCATTGCAACAATCTTAAAACCCTTGTTTTCAAATCTCTCAATGATTTTGCCGATAAAACCTCTTTTTACGCCGTCCGGCTTAATTGCAACGAATGTTCTTTCTTCTGTTTTCATAACCTCTCCTACTCATTCTTACTAGGATTTGTTCCTATTCAATTTTATTAGAGCATAAACAGCGCGAAAATACAAGCCTGTGCCAAAATGCACAAATTATTAAGTTTTGTTACAAAAAGGCAATTTTCCTGCTTAAAAAAACTTCATGAATATATAAGATATAAGTTTTGGGAAATTTAATAGGTTAATAAGTTAATAGGAAAGGCGGTTATTATGGCTCCTGGTTATGGTATTTCAAGCATAGGCAATTATGCAAACGACCCTTATTTTATGTACGCTTACAATGGATACAACCCTAATTTTATGGGCGTTCAACAATATCCGCAAGCAGTTCAATCAGCTCCTGAAGTTCAGGCTCCCGATACAACCGTTGTAACAGACCCGACATTTAAAGGTGCTGACAAATCAGAAGGAAGCAGTTCCAACACAGCTTTATTACTAGGCGGTACAGCAGTAAGTGCTGCGGCTTTAATCTATGCTGCTAAAAAAGGGAACGGAAAAGGTATAAAAGAAGGATTTAAAAATATTTATAACAGCTGGTTCAAAAAAGGAGCAGAAAAAGCTGCTGACAAAATTGACGATGCTGCTGCAAAAATTTCTAATATATTAAAAGACGGTGGAAAAAACCTCAAGGAATACACCATTCAGAAAGACGGCATGTCATTCATTATGAAGGACGGCAAGCCTGTTAAGATTATTACACAAGACAAGAAAGTTATTGACAAAGCAAAAGATGTAACCGACTGGCTGAGTAAAAATCCTTCTGTACGCAGAGAAGTCAACGGTTTAGCACTTTATGGCACAACCCTTCCAAAAGGAGTAAGTCTTGCATACACAAGAGAAATTACTGACGGCAAAAATGCTTACAGAATGCTTGTTGAAAATGGTAAAGTAGTTAAGGCATCAAGCAAAGACAGAGCCGGCAAATGGGTTGATGTTGCAGAAAACCAGTTTGAAGGATTTATCAAAAACCATGCAAAACAGGTTAAGGAAGCTGAAACATTACAGAAAACTCTGCACGGTAAAGATGTCCAAATCCTTAACAAAAAAGGCAAACTTGTTAAACAAAGAGGCAGCGTCCAGTTAAATGTAAGAAACGGCGAAGTTATTTCCGCTAAATTTAACGGCAGAGATTTAAAACCGGAAGAATTAAAGGCTCTTGGCAAAGACTTCAAGACTGAAATCGGACAATTCGGACACGAAGCAGGCTCAAGATACGGACTTTCAAATTACGAATATGTTTACAGACAAAAAGGCGGCCAGACAATAAGGTTTGACAACTCGAGAAGAATAACTAATGTTACTGCTGTGACTCAAAAAGACATTACAAAAAGCGATGCAATTAAAAATTTCTTAGAAAAGAATGACGGTATTAAATCAGAGCTTGAGAACATAGCTTCAACAGGTTCTATATCAAACGGCTACAGACTTGGAAATATGGTTTACAGAGATGATGCAGGGCGCACGTTTGAAATTGCAGGTGACAAGATTAAAGGGCTTAAGCTTAACAAAAAAATTACGCTTTGCGGAAAAACATTCAAAGCCGGCGACTTGATAGACGGCAAGTACCTCGGAGAATGGAGGAAAACAGCAGAAAACGGAAATGCATACGACGCAGTTGCAGCAATGCTATAATCAATAAAAAGGGTTCCAAAAATGGAGCCCTTTTTGTTATAATCCTTTTATGAAAAAGATTTTGCTTTCACTTCTTGATTTAATTTACAAGAAGAAATGTTATTTTTGTTCTTCTTCAAAATCATCTTTAAAGATGTGTCCAAAGTGTTACGAGGAGCTTTCGTTTGCTAAATTTCAGCCTAACAGGATAGTAGAAGGTGTTAATGTATATTCCTGCGGAATTTACGAAAAAACATTACAGAAGCTGATTCGCGGTTTAAAATACCACAAACAAAAAGAGCTTGCCGGATATCTGGCACAATTTATGTACGAATACTGGTACGGCCTTGGCGACAAGAGAAGTTTTCAGGTGGTTCCTGTGCCTCTGCATGAAAACAGGATAAAAAAACGTAAATATAACCATATGGAGCTTACAGCAGATGAGTTTTGCAAGTTAAGCGGATTTACGCCTAATTACGAATTGATTAAAAGGATTAAGGATACAAAACCTCAATATAAACTCACACGAACCGAACGTTTAAAGAACCTTGCCGGCGCTTTCGAGGTTGATTTAACAAAAGATTTGAAAAAGCCTGTTCTTATTCTGGATGATATTTGTACAACAGGCGCGACTTTTGAAGAGATGATTAAAACGCTTAAGTCAAAAGGAATTACAGAAATTGTCTGCCTTGCTTCATCCAGCCCTTAGTAATAAATACTGTATATTTAAATAACAAATGAAAACAACTTTTTTGAATTTTGATAGTCAAAATAGTTCTATCAACAGACAAACCAGCTTTAAAAGAGGATTACCTTCATGGTTTATTCGCGAAACAAAAACCGCCAATCCATATCGAATAGAAGCAGAACTAGCTGATAAAGGGATTTCTGCAGACTTTGGAGGAGTGCCAACAGTTGCAATGTGTTGCAAGAAAGTTGTAGAAATTATGGAACATTATGGATTTGAACTCCCAAGCAAATTTTCTTTTGAACCATTAGAATACAAAACACTTGGTACTTACAGTTCTTATCAGGATAAAGTTTGCATAAATTCTAATATGAAAGAATTTCAAGATGTAGTTAAACAAAATCGCCTTGAAGAACGACAAGGAAGTTATCATCCAAGAACCGGCCATTTTTTACAAACTTACCTGCATGAATTCTCCCATGCAGCACATTATAAAAATCTATGTAATAGATTTGGTGATAGCGAAGCAAACAGAATATTCTGGGGATATTTAACAAATAATTCGCCAGCACGAATGATGATAGATCCATTAAATACTACGTTACGTTTTTTAGTCACTAAACCTTTCCTAAAATGGGCGATAGATAAAGTTATCCCTCCAAGAGAAGGATTATACGCTAAATCAGATTTATGCGAATTTATTGCAGAAAAAAATGCAAGAATCATCGCAGAAGACTTAGGAGATAATTTAACTTTAAGATATAATGATAGAATTCCTTTTGAACAATCTCCCGATTATTGGGATCCAACAGAAGAGTGGAAGAATGGAGAATTTGAAACCGTAATAAGTAAAATGTTTAAGTATTTTGATCAAGATATATGGAACGGCGACATTAATAAATTAGATAGCACTCGTAGCATAATGACACATTTTCGTAATTAAAGCATTAAGGGAAAATACACACGCATTTTATCTGATTTAAGGGTTATTTAATTTGGCGGAATAAATGAGTAAAGTGTTGTAAAAAATTGTTCCGGGTTATCATTAATGTACTTGTAACGAGAATAAACTTCGTTCCAGGTACATTTTTTATTATTCATCATTCCATTCAAAACAGACTCTTGAATTTGTTTACCCAGCAGTTTCATTTGTTTATTATCCGCAAGTTTTTCTTTATCAATCTTTTCTAATACATCTCCAATAGTAGTCATATTAACAAAGTAAGTAAGTTCAGCTTTTAATAAATTTGTATTTGATGAATTTATAATAACTTTATTTTTACTCATAAACTCACTACAAGCATTGTTAATCGTTGAGAAAGGATCACCACAAATCCTATTCTTTCCAGAGAAAAATGTCTCATCCAGATGTTTTGTAAGCATTTCTTCTGCTTGTTTTTGACTCATACCTTCCGGCAAAACCGCATCTTTCAACAAGCGTTTTGAAATTGCTTTTGAATTACCAATCAAATAGTCAATATGTGAAGTTACGTTCTGTATAGCTCCTTCCGGAGTGTATCTCATTACATTTCCTGTATCAATGAATGTGAACGGTTTAGATTTATTTTTCAAATCTACAAATATATTACCTGCGTGCGGGTCAGCATGCATAACTTTTTGTCCTTTTTTAGGTACAGAAAGCAATTGCTCAAAAAACACTTTCATATAATTAATATATATATCTTCTGCTTCCTGTTCCGTTAGATTTATTTTATTTTTCTTTAAATATTCTTCCAGTTTATCAAACTGAACGCCGTTTGCTTTTTCCATCACAAAAATATTATTTTTAACAGCCACAGGAGAAACCGTATTGTAATTCACAGCGTACTTGCCGAGCGTTTTTGCGGCTTCTGCTTCAAGCTTCAAATCAACTTCTTTTGACCATGCACCGTAGAGTTCATCCACAAGCTTTCTTTGATAATCATACTCATCAGGCTTAATTTTATCTTTCACCCGCTCGAGTGATTTAAGCATATTTTCTTTGTCCTTTTTTAACTTATCAAGACTTACCCATTTTTTAACCATCTTGATAACAACGTCATTACCCGTTTCATTATCTTTTGCAAGGAAAGTTTCTGCAATCGTTCCAACACCAAGAGGTTTGTCGCCTTTTAGAGTAAATCGTTTTCCATACGTTTCCGCAACATATTTCTGCGCCTCTTTTACTGTTCTGGAAGGAGGGCAGCTGCTTTTGTATTTGTTTAGAAAATCATTCACAGCATTAATACCTTTGTCTGCAATATAAGCGGAGCGTTTCTTCCAGAAACCACCAATTTTACTTTCTTTCGAAGTTTTTTGAATAAGCTCCTCAAGCGGATTTTTGCCATCTCCGACGATATTAATCATTGAACTTATATTGCTTGGCATAGACTGAATCATTTTGGGATAGAAAATATTATACTGTTCAATCTCACGCATTATATTATTCATTTCTTTTTCTTTAATGAGTTCTTTGTTCATAAAAGTTATGCGTTTCAGAGGTTTTGGCACAAGCTCAAGCGCCTCGGTCGCAGGATTAGGTTTTCCGCCGAATAATTTGCGGATAGGCCATGTAAGAGTCATGTATGTTTTACTGAAAAATCCGCGTTTTGTCGCCTGAATTAAATCAGACTGCGTTTGTTTATCTTTGAGATTTGATTTTGCTAAGTCCGCAAGCTCACTTAACGGCATTTTTCCCTTAAATTTTTCAATTTTCTTGACATTATCTTTTGCTTTCACGATTGCTTTTTCAACAACATCAATACGTTTATGGAATTTAAACGCCGAGAAGGCGCCAAGCGCAAGCGCAGGCGCCTTTACTAACCAGCTGTTAGAAAGGTGGTCTGCAAAATTGCTGTCTTTATCAGCCTTTTTATTAAATACATATCTTGAAGCAGAATTAATTCCCGCAGCACCTATGATACCCAGTTTGTAAGCATACGCAAGCGGAGCTGCTGCACCGTCAACAAAACCGCTTCCTATATCTCTGAAAACAGTACTTTCCTTTCTTCTTTCTTTCCGCGGTGTGCCGAGAGCGTTAATCCCTTTAAGCACAGGTTTTGTAACCATGCCGGCAAACGCAGAAATTCCAAGCCCTATAAGCGTGCTTATTGTTTCAAATTTTTTATTCTTTACATAAAGGTGCGAATATGCCTGAAGTTTTTTAGCAAACCTGAATGCACCCGCAGCAGACACACCTGTCATTAAATCAATCGCAATTTCTGTGCTGTTTTTCTGCTGGTCGTAATATTTATCAAGTTTTTTGTCAATATCAACCGTGTCCTTGCTCAGCCCGAGTCCCGTAACATGGTAAGCCCGGTCAAAAAATTTACCGAGAATCCCCTGCGAACGGTAAATTTGTCCGGCATCACGCGTCTGTTTCATATTTAAAACAACATTATTCGACATAAAATAACCTTCTATATTATATATAAAGTATTTTTCCTGCAAAAAATTGCCTTTTCTGTTATAATTTTCCTATAAATAGAGGTGAGTTATGGAAAAATTTTATACAACAACGGCAATTGATTACGTAAACGGCGCACCGCATATCGGCCACGCCTATGAAAAAATTCTTACAGATGTAATATACAGACACTTTACGCAAAGATGCGATAATACATATTTCCTTACAGGAACAGACGAACACGGGATAAAAATCCAGAAGACTTCTGCTCAAAACGGGGTTTCTCCTAAAGAATTCTGCGATATGAATGCACAGAAGTTCAAAGATGCGTGGAAAGCACTTGATGTTGAGTATTCGCAGTTTATCAGAACAACAGATGAACAGCACGAAAAAGTTGTACAAAAAATATTTAAAAAACTCGTTGAAAAAGGCGACATCTATAAGCACGCTTACGAAGGATTATATTGTTCCGGCTGCGAAGCTTTCTTAAGCGAAAAAGACCTTACAGAAGATGGCCTTTGTCCTGACCACCTTAAAAAACCTGAAGTAGTAAAAGAAGAAAACTATTTCTTTAAGCTTACAAAATATAAAGACGCAATCATTAAGCACATAAAAACACACCCAGATTTTATTGTTCCGTCTTTCAGAGCAAACGAAGTTTTGAACCAGCTGGAAAACATTGAAGATATCTCTGTTTCACGTGTTAATTCAAACGTAAGCTGGGGTATTCCTGTTCTTGGTGACGATTCACAGGTAATTTATGTTTGGATAGATGCACTTTCAAATTATATTACTGCAATCGGATATGATCCTGACGGAAGCAGTGAAAAATTTGAAAAATTATGGCCGGCAAATGTTCAGGTAATCGGTAAAGATATCTTGAAATTCCACAGTATTTACTGGCTTGCAATTCTTATGGCTCTGGAACTTCCGCTTCCGGAACATATTCTTGCACACGGCTGGATTACAATCGACCAGACAAAAATGTCAAAATCATTAGGCAACGTAATTTCACCGACAGGCGTACTTGAAGCGTTCAATTTAGAAATTCCTGACCCGCTCAGATATTACATGGCAGCTGCTGCACCGTGCGGAAAAGACGGAAACTATTCTGACGAAGATTTCAAAGAAAAAGTTAATGCACACCTTGCAAACTCAATGGGAAATCTGCTTAACAGAACGCTTTCAATGCTTGTTAAATATTTCGGAGGCGATATAAAACCTGAATTTTTAGGAAAAAATGAACTCAAAGAAAAAGCACTTGAAACCGTTAAGGCTGTAAAACACCACTTTGATTACTTTGAGATTCAAGAAGCAGGACAAAAGATTATTGAACTGGTTGATATTACAAACAAATACGTAACTGATAACGCGCCTTGGACTCTTGCAAAAGAGGGGCAAATGGATAAATGCGGAGAAGTTCTAACCAATGTATTACAGGTAATGACCGTAATTTCTTCACTAATTTACCCATACTGTCCGAATATTGCAAAAGCTATGGCAGAGCAGTTATCATATGATTTGAATACAAAACTTGATGATATAACATGCGAAAGCTTGATGGCAGGACATTTGATAGATAAGGAAAATATCAAACCTGTGTTCTTGAGAATGGACAGCGAACTCGCTGATAAAGATAATAAAAAATAATGCGAATATTACCGATAAACTTTAATTTCTATAACCGGCCGGCGCGAAACGATTTGAAAACGTCAGGCTATATTAACACCGGTTTGGAAAAAGATGTGTTTATCTCTTTTCGCGCTAACACCTCGGCCGGAAATCCGCTTAGAAAGCTAAAGAAACTAAAGTGCCCGTACTTCGGCGCGGAAATGATTTCCGGAAAAGAGCTTGCCGGAATAGAAAAACGTCTTGACAGCTGCGCCAACATAAAAGAAGTTGTCACTATTCTGAAAAAATACCGGAAATTTATGCTGAAAACGGAAAAAAGGATTTTCAAGCGATTTGAAGAGTTTTCAAAAACAAATCCGGATGCACAATTACAGGACTGCCTGAAACTCTGGTACGACGAAGCAATCACAAAACTAAAACTTGATGAATTTAATGTTTTGGATGATATCGATAAAATTTCGTTAAAACTCACACCTCAAAATGCACTCGCAGTACATGCAAAAACAACACGCTGCAGGCAGGTCATACTTGAAAACAAAAAGGAAGATACTTTCAAAAGACGCATTCTTCTTGACTCACTTGATGAAATCCAGCCTAAACGCGGCGAGAAAAAAGTTTTTGATGAATTAAAAGACAGAGCAGTTTATCTTCCGACATCTGTTACAAGCGAAAACGCTTTTATCGTTAAATACGCAGACAGAACCCAGCAGGAGATTGCCAAAAGACTTGTGCGGACTTCGTTAGCAACAATAGAACACATAAAACCAAATTCGGAAGAAGGCGAAAACAATATCGCAAACTTTATGCTAACCTCTGCCGGAGCAAACAATCTGCGCTCAAACATGCCGCTTTATAAATTCATTAATATGTTCCCGAATATTCCAAAATATTGCCAGAAACATATCAACCAGATTATTGAATTAATCCATAAAGGACAGCTCAAGGGTAATGAAACCTACCCGTACAAAGTTAAAAATACTCTTGCAAGAGAGTCAAAAGGACGTATTATACTTGACCTCTCTGAATATAAATATACAAGAGAAGACGCTATGGCAGCTGAAAAAAGACATTACAAAAAACAGTTGACTTAGAGCTGCTATCAATTGTTATAATCTTCTAGAGAAGTAAACAAGGGAGATTTAATAAATGAAAAAAAGAATAGCAGTTACCACAGCTTTAATACTGGCTCTTACAGTACCCTCCGCTTTTTCTGCCGGACAATATTCACCTGTATTTGATAAAGTAAACAGCCCTCAGGATGTTAAAAAACTCAATACATCTGAAATGAACATTCTTGCAAAAGATATAAGAACAGCAATATTAAATAAAGTTAATACCGCAGGCGGCCACCTAGGGCCTGATTTGGGAATAGTAGAAACAACAATAGCACTTCATTATGTGTTCAATTCACCTCAGGACAAAATCGTATATGATGTTTCACACCAGATATACCCGCACAAAATCTTAACAGGACGTAAAGATGCTTTTGTTAATCCGCTTGCGCATCCTGAGATTACAGGATATTCTAATCCTAACGAGAGCCCGCATGACAATTTTATTTTAGGACATACATCAACCTCCTTAAGCCTAGCTTCCGGCATGGCAAAAGCAAGAGATTTGAAGAAAGAAAAATATAATGTTGTCGCGCTAATCGGAGACGGCTCATTGTCAGGCGGAGAAGCGCTTGAAGGTTTGAGCAACGCGGCAGTACTTAATTCTAATATGATTATTATTGTAAACGATAATTCTATGGCCATTGCCCCTGTAGAAGGCGGAATATATAACAGCCTTGCAATCCTAAGAGAAACAAAAGGTCAGACAAAAGATAATATATTTAAGTCAATGGGCTATGATTATTATTATGTAGAAGATGGAAACAATGTAGAAAGCCTTATCAAAACCTTTACAAAGGTAAAAGACTCCAATAAGCCGGTAGTCGTACATATTCATACCCTTAAAGGCAAAGGATATGAACCAGCAGAACAGGATAAAGAAACTTATCACTGGCAGCTTCCGGGATTTATAGAAAGAGCAGGTAAAGTTCAGCCAAAAGTTGAAACCTATAACACAATTACAAATGATTTTATTTTGAGTAAAAAGAAAAAAGATCCGTCAGTAATTGCCGTATCTCCTGCAACACCTGGTGCAACAGGAATGACAAAAGATTTTAGAAAACAAATGGGCGAAAATTACACAGATGTAGGAATTGCAGAACAACACGCTGTAGGATATGTGTCAGGACTAGCTTCAAACGGAGCAAAACCAATTCTGGAAGTCATGAGCTCATTCATCCAGAGAACTTATGACCAGCTTTCTCAAGATTTTGCTATCAACAAAGCACCTGCAACAATTCTTGTCTTTGGAGGCGGAATCTCAGGTACTGATGTTACACACCTCGGAATTTTCGATATACCTTTGATTAGCAATATCCCTAATATTGTGTATCTTGCACCTACTAACAAAGAAGAATATTTAGGTATGCTTAACTGGGCGATTGAACAGAAAGATTACCCTGTTGCAATAAGAGTACCTTCTGGAAAAGTAATTAAAACCGGAAGGGTTGATAAAACAAATTATTCAGACCTGAATAAATTTAAAATTGAAAACAAAGGCGATACAATTGCAATTATTGCAGCTGGTAACTTTTATAAACTCGGAAAGGAAGTTCAGGAAAAACTTAAAAAAGAACAAAATATAAATGCGACTTTAATCAACCCAGTGTATCTTTCAGGCATAGATAAACAGGCATTGGAAGATTTAAAGAAAAATCACAGACTTGTAATAACACTTGAAGACGGCTGTCTTGCAGGAGGTTACGGAGAAAAAATCAGCAGATACTATGCAAATTCCGGCATGAAAGTCCTAAACTTCGGAGCTGATAAAGAGTTTACAGACCGTGTACCGCTTGAAGAGTTGTATAAGAAATACCATTTAACAAGTGATTTAATCGTTGAAGATATTATGAATACAAAATAATAAAAAAGACATCCTTTTGGATGTCTTTTTATTGACTTATTTATACTTTTTTTCTTATATCATCAAAATATTTTATAACCCTGCAAGGATTACCCGCAGCAACGCAATTATCCGGAATAGAGCGATTTACAACACTGCCGGCACCGATTATACTATTTTTGCCAATTGTTACACCCGGAAGAATTATTGCGCCTCCGCCAATCCATGCCCCGTCTTTTATTTCCACTGAATCTGCACAGGTATTATAATAAATTGGATTATCAGCATCCCTTTCAATAATATACCTGTCTTCTGGAAGTATTGGATGATATGCAGTATAAATTTGAACATTCGGAGCAAACATAATACAGTTTCCTATTTTAATTTGTTCATTGTCAATAAAAATACAGTTCGGCCCTATAATAACATCACTGCCGATAGAAATCTTTTTACCGTATTCACAATGAAAGCGCTCGCCAACAAAAACATTACTGCCTATTGCATCAAATAATTGTTTAAGAATATGCTGTTTTCTCTTATTATCATTATAATCCGCAGCTTCATATTCTTTCATCAAAGCTCTTGCCTTTGTTCTCATCTCACATAATTCTTCAGATGCAGTTTCAATATATTTATACTTATTATGCATATTTTCCCCTCCCTGTTAAAAAATAGCATAAATTTCGAGTTTTGAACATTGACTTTTATTGATAAAATATTTTACAATTTAACTCTGTTTGTTCCGGCTGCATTTCAATTGTTTACGAAAGGAATAAAATATGGATAAAAATACAACGATAAGATTAATATATCCTCAGTGGCAGGGAGGAAATATTGCCGGTTTGATAAGCGAACTTGAACCAGATGACGCTTCTAGAGGTTATATGTTAGGTGCGTATATGTTAAATTTTTTAGCTCCTGAAACAAAAAATAAAACCCTTACCGTTCCAATATCCAATGATATAAATAGAGTAGAAGAAAATGGAATATTAAGCTATAGAGAAATTTTAAACCAAACAAAAGCTGCATTAAACTTAATAGAAAAAGAAAACCCCGGCAAAATCGTAACCCTTGGCGGTGACTGTTCTGTAAGCGTTGTTCCATTTACATATCTTGCACGTAAATACAATAATGATGTTGCAATGGTTTGGATTGATGCGCATCCTGATATTACCCTCCCTGATGATAAAACATACAACGGATATCATGCAATGGCAGTAACAGCCATTATGGGCAGAGGAAACAAAAAATTAGTTTCAGAACTCCCAGCCCAAATAAGTGCCGATAAAATTTTATTTGTTGGAATAAGAGATTGGGAAAGACAGGAGATTAAAGATAGACAGCAGGAATATGGTATAAAACATTTAACACCTGATGAAGTAAAAATAGACAGTACAAAAGTTATAGACTGGCTTAAATCTACAGGAGCAAAACATGTAGTAATACATTTTGATATGGATGTTTTAGACCCGAATGAAATAATTGCAGCTGTAGGAGTTGTACCAAACGGAATTAAAATGGATGAAGCGGCAAGAGTTATCAATGATATTTCAAAGGAATTTAATCTAATAGGATTAACCGTTGCTGAACCTGTGCCAAGAACTGCTATTAAATTAAAAAATATGCTGAATAAATTGCCGATTTAATTAAAATGAATTATAAATTCAAAAAAAAATAGACCTGAGTAAAACTCTGTCTATTTTTTATGGGCCCGGAGGGATTCGAACCCACGACCAAAGGATTATGAGTCCTCTGCGCTACCGCTGCGCCACAGGCCCGTGGCGTTACAAAACCTATACTACCAACTAAACACTAAAAAATCAAGTCGTTATTCTAACAATCCTTTTCATACAACAAATGGCATAATTGGGATGTTACTATTATCAAGGATTATGTAAAAACCACTCGTAAAATTATTTTTGTGCTACAATATACTTAGGAAACTTTTCCGTTTGGAGTTCGGGGATAGGTAGAAGAAAGGTATAAACGAGGTGCTCAAAAGGCTGGTAGCCTGTTCAAAAGGAACGCCAATAGGAATAAAATAGGTTAGTAGTTGGTCGGAATGCGTTCCGCCAGAAAGGTATAAAAGATGGCACAAGGGTATGACGCTAGTAATATACGTGTATTAGAAGGTTTGGAAGCTGTAAGAATGCGTCCCGGCATGTACATAGGTTCGACTTCACAAAGAGGTTTACACCACTGTATTTATGAGATTGTTGATAACTCTATCGATGAATCTCTCGCCGGATATTGTACAGAAATACACGTTACAATACACAAGGACAATAGCGTAACCGTTGAAGATAACGGCCGCGGCATACCTGTTGACATTAAACCTGAAACAGGAAAATCTGCTCTTGAAATTGTTCACACTGTACTTCACGCCGGCGGAAAGTTCGGTGACGGCGGCTACAAAGTATCAGGCGGACTTCACGGCGTTGGCGCTTCTGTTGTTAACGCGCTTTCTGAAAAAATGGTTGTAGAAGTTTCACGCGCAGGATACGTCTGGCGTCAATCTTATTTAAGAGGAGAACCTACAGGCCCTGTTGAAAAAACTGTGCCGACTACAAAAACCGGAACTAAATCAACTTTCTGGTTAGACCCTGAAATATTTACAGAAACCACTGAAATCGATGTTGATATAGTAGCTACACGCTTCAGAGAAATGGCTTTCCTCAACAAAGGACTTAAAATTATCCTCCATGACGAAAAGGATACAGGCAAAGATGAAACTTTCCACTATGAAGGAGGTATCGCAAGTTATGTTGCTTTCTTGAATCACAACAGAACTGTAATGTTTGATGAACCTATATACATGGAAAAAATTATCGACAAAATTAAAGTTGAAGTTGCAATGCAGTACACAGATTCCTACAACGAATCTATCCTCTCATTCGCCAACAACATCAACACCCATCAGGGCGGAACTCACTTAACAGGTTTCCGTAACGCTATTACACGTGTTCTAAACGATTACGCAAGAACAAATAAAATTCTTAAAGACTCTGAACAAAATCTTTCCGGTGACGATGTAAGAGAAGGTTTGACCGCTATTGTTTCAGTAAAAATCGAAAACCCTGAATTTGAAGGCCAGACAAAAGAAAAACTCGGCAACTCGGAAGTTATGCCTGCTGTTCAGGATGTTGTTAAAGAAAAATTACAGGAATGGCTCGAATTTAACCCGAAACTTGCAAAGCTTATTATTGAAAAAACACTTCAAGCTCAGAGAGCGCGTGAAGCTGCACGTAAGGCAAGAGAACTTACAAGAAGAAAATCTGTTCTTGAAAACTCTACACTTCCGGGTAAGCTCGCCGACTGTTCTAACAGAGAGCCGGAAAAATGCGAAATTTACATCGTTGAGGGTGATTCTGCAGGCGGTTCTGCAAAACAAGGCAGAAACAGAATGTTTCAGGCAATTTTGCCTTTGAGAGGTAAAATTCTTAACGTTGAAAAAGCAAGATTAGATAAAATTTATGCAAATAATGAAATTCAATCAATGGTACAAGCTTTTGGTATTACAATTAGCAAAAACGAAGAAGAATTTAACCTTGAGAAACTGCGTTATCACAAGATTATCATCATGACCGATGCTGATGTTGACGGCGCACATATCAGAACTCTGTTATTAACATTCTTCTTTAGATATGCTAAACCGCTTATTGAAAACGGCTATGTTTATATTGCTCAGCCGCCGTTGTTCAAAGTTACTCAAGGCAAGACTTCTGAATACCTTTATGACGAACACGCACTTGATAAAATGTTAAAAGAACGCGGTATTAAATCTTTGAGCTTGTCTGACAAGACAAAAACAAAAGTTAAATCCGGTGATGAACTGCTGACACTTTTATCTAATATGTCAACATTCTACAAATCTTACAACAACCCGATTTTGAACATCATTCCGGCTGTTGTTTTAAGAGGCTTAATACGTTCTGATGTTAAGCCGGAAGATTTTGAAGATCAGGCTAAAATGAATGAAGTTATCGCATATCTTTCACATTATTTGAAAGATCATGCTGAAAACTACAACATTGAAGAGGCTAAGAATTATGAAGTTTCTCTAAAATATAACCCTGAGAATGCAAAATATTCTATCCAGCTTGATTTGTTTGAAAATGAGCATGAATTTATTACTTCAAACATAATTAAGAGTAATGAGTTCAAGAGATTAAAAAATTCTTATCCTCTGATTCGTGATTTCTTGATTGAAGAAGAAAAAATGCTTATTCTTGAAACTGAAAACGGCGAAGTTGAGATTACCTCGTTTGAACAGCTCCAGAAGCTTGTTGATGACAGAGGTCAAAAAGGCTTAACAATTCAGCGTTTTAAAGGTCTTGGAGAAATGATGCCGCAGCAGTTATGGGAAACTACTATGGATCCTGAAACAAGAACTTTACTAAAAGTTAATATCGAGGATGCTATGATGTGCGACCAGCTGTTTGATATTCTTATGGGCGATAAGGTTGAGCCTAGAAGAGATTTCATCGAGTCAAATGCTGTTTATGCAACCAATATTGATACATAGTGAGGTTTAAATGAGAACTGTTATAATAGGCGGAGGAGCATGCGGCGCAAGTACTGCTGCCAGAATCAGAAGGCTTGATGAATCTGCTGAAATTATTGTGCTGGAAAAAACCGGTGAAATTTCTATTGCAAATTGCGGGCTTCCATATTATACATCAGGTGTGATTAATGACAGAGAAAAAATGCTCGTTTCTTCACCTGAAAAATTTAGAGAATGGTTCAATATTAATGTTAAGTTAAATACAGAAGTTATAAATATTAATCCTGATGAAAAATTTGTAGAAACAGCAGATGGTGAAAAAATAAATTATGACAAGCTTGTACTTGCTCAGGGAGCAAAACCTTTTGTTCCGCCTATTGAGGGAATACCTGAGGAAAAAGTTTTTACTGTAAGAACATTATTTGATGCAGATAATATCAAAAGTTATATAAAGGAAAAAGGCGTTCGGAAAGCTATTGTAATTGGCGGCGGTTTTATTGGGGTCGAGATGGCAGAAAATCTCAATGAAATGGGATTAGAAACAACTCTAATTGAACAACAAAATCAAATTCTTGCACCTGTAGATTACGAAATCGCAGCATTTTTACACAATGAAATGCGTGATAGAGGTATTGAACTTGTATTATCTGATGGAGTTAAGAAGTTTAATGATAATAAAGTTATATTGAATTCTTCCAGAGAAATTGAATTCGATATTATCATTATGGCGATTGGCGTGCGTCCGGAGATTACACTTGCTAAAAACGCAGGTCTGGAAACAGCCAGAGGTATAATTGTTAATCAAAAAATGCAAACTTCAAATCCTGACATTTATGCAGGCGGGGATGGGGTTGAAATCAAAGATTTTGTTACCGGAGAAAATACTCTAATACCGCTTGCAGGGCCTGCAAACAGACAGGGAAGAATTATTGCAGATAATATATGCGGAATAGAATCTGCATACAAAAATTCGCAGGGTACTTCAGTCCTAAAAGTTTTTGATTTAACTGCTGCAAGTGTTGGCAATAATGAAAAGCAGCTTAAATCTAAAAATATTCCTTATTGGAAGACCTTTGTATTCTCAAAAGACCATGCCGGCTATTATCCTGGAGCGGTAGAAGTTTTATATAAATTACTTTTTTCTCCCGATGGTAAAATTCTTGGTGCACAGGGAGTCGGCCTTGATGGTGTTGAAAAAAGAATTGATGTAATTTCCTCAATTATGAGAAATGGCGGTAAAATTCAGGAGCTTTTAGATAGCGAGCTCTGTTATGCACCTCCGTATTCTTCTGCGAAAGATGCAGTGAATATATTAGGTATGAATGCTGATAATATTTTGCGCGGACTTCTCAAACCTGCTTACTTTGAAGATTTGGAAAACAGCTATTTAATTGATGTAAGACAAAAAGAGATTTTTGAAATCAGCACAATTGAGGGTGCTGTAAATATTCCGATTGCTCAATTAAGAAATAGAATTAATGAAGTCCCGCGTGATAAGAAAGTAATATTGTTCTGTAATACAGGATATACCAGCTATAATGCTTCCCGAATTTTAATTCAGAATGGATTTAACAATGTTTATTCTTTATGCGGCGGAATTAGCTTGTACAAAGAACTTGTAAAAGATAAGAAAGGTATACTAACTATGCCGCAAAGAGTTGCAACACATGCAGCAGTGTCTAATTCTGCTGATGTAATTAAAGTTGATGCTTCTGGCCTGCAATGTCCGGGGCCGATTATGAAAGTTGCTTCTAAGATAGCAGAACTGAATGAAGGAAGCATTATTGAAGTTACTTCCACCGACAGAGGTTTTAAATCTGATATTGGTGCATGGTGCAAAACGACAGGCAATTCTCTTTTGGATTTGAAAACAGAGAAAAAAGTTATTACAGCAGTCATTCAAAAAGACGGAAAGCCGGCTGTTATTGAGAAATCTTCGGGAAATGGACAGACTATTGTAGTATTTTCGAATGATTTAGACAAAGCGTTAGCAGCATTGATTATAGCAAACGGGGCTAAAGCTGCCGGCAAAGATGTCACATTATTTTTCACGTTCTGGGGGTTAAATATTTTAAGGAAACCTCAGAGCAGGGTTAAAAAAGGGATAATCGACAAAATGTTCGGGCTTATGATGCCGAAAGGCACTGAAAAACTTACCTTATCAAAAATGAATATGCTCGGAGCAGGTTCATTAATGATGAAGTGGGTTATGAAGCAGAAAAATGTTTCAACCTTAAATGAACTTTTAACTCAAGCTAGAGAAGCCGGCATTAAATTTATAGCTTGCAACATGTCAATGGATGTTATGGGAATAAAGCCGGAAGAACTTATTGACGGAGTTGAAATTGGCGGCGTTGCAAAATATATCGAAGAAAGCAGCTATTCTAACTCTAATTTGTTTATATAATTTGTGCTATAATTACTGGTATGAAAAGATTTGCAAAAAGAGCTTTTATCTGGAGCGGAGTAACCGTTTTAATACTTGCAGGAACAGCAGCAGCTTCCTATCTGTGGATTTTACCGGCCGTAGTATCAAGCAGCTGGGTCAACAACATTGTTACAAAAGAAACTAATAAATTTCTGGGAGCAGAATTAAAAATTACAAATCCTAAACTAAGCACAGGATTAAATCCAAAAATAGGATTCACACTCGCTGAACTTAGTTTATCTAAGAATAATAAAGAACTTTTAAATCTTAAAAACATCGACACAGCATTTTCTTTTCAGGATATTTTTGCCAAACGTCTGATTGTAGAGAGACTTCTTGCTGAAAATGTTTACGTAAACGCTTCCGGTCTGGTTGAGCTATTCCCGCAGCCAGAACAAAAAGAACAGAAAAAAAGCGACTTTAGAATTGATATTTTTTCAGCAGTTCTGGGTGTAAAAAATTGTCTAATAACATATGATACCTCTGATTTTGGAATAAAATTCGATGCAAAAAATGTTCTTCTTGACAGAACAAGAGCTGATGGTATTTACCCCCTGCATTTTGATTTTGACCTTGAGATGACAAAGGGCAAAGAAAAAATTACTGTTTCTGCTGATGACAAGGACAGAATTTACATGGGCGGAGGCGAGCTCCACATTGATAAATTCCCGATAGAAATCGACAGGTCTAATGTCATAATTGACGCTTTTGCCTCAAGAAAAACCGGAATGGAAATAAATATTGCATCAAAAAACTTCTCTGCGCGAGATATTTTTAACATAGTAACATCCAATATAATTATTCCAAACGGTAAGGAGCTTCTGGCGCCGATACTAGATGTTAAGGGAAGTGTAGATTTTAATCTGCATTTAGCTAAAAACACTATACGCGGTGATGTTAACGTAAACGAATCCGAATTTAAGATTAAAGATCTTCTAGGCATGCCTGTAAAAGTTACGCAGGGGCTGGTTGAAATTGGAAATACAACCATTACACTGAAAGATTTCAAAGGATTTTACAATAACAAAAAAGAAAACAGCCTTGTTATGTCGGGCAGTGTAAAGGATTACTGGAAAACATGCGATACTGAAATTGTTTCGGATATTTTTGTAAATGATGATTTCTTCAAGAATTATATTTCCAAAATGCTTGGTGCTCCGATTTCGCTTGTCGGTGACGCCGGCTCAAGGCTGACGCTCACATCGAAAAACGGCTCTTGCGATGTTGTATGGTATTTTCTTCTTAATGAGGGAGAAGGCTTCAAGTTAGGCGACCAATCAATGGTCTTGAAGGATTACAAAACATTGTTCAAGGTTGATTTGAGCGTTGTAAAAAACATTTTGAAAATTAATACTATTGATTATTACATTACTAACGAGCTGAAACAAGGACTCACACCTGTTCTTGCCATCAAGGGTAATCTTGATATGGCTGATAATATGAAAATGCTGGATATTCATCTTAATATTCCGCGTCCGCTTCCGAGTGAATTTTTGAACTTCCTCGCATGCCAGAAAATATTCAAGAAAGGTACGGTTTCAGGAGAAATCAGTATTGATAACTCCGGAGCATTCCCTAAAATGGATGGTGTAATAAGCTTTGACAAAGTATTTATTCCGGCACAGAGATTATATATCAAGTCAGCAAAAGTCGGCGCTAAAGGCGACAAGCTCGGAGCAATTGCAGAAGGCAGATATAAACGTACAAAATATGATTTTAACGGATATATTGTAAACGATTTACGCCTTCCTATTGTGGTCAAAAGCGTAAACCTCACATTAGATAATGTCGATATAGAAAAATTACTCGCAGTAAACAGTTCTCAAACGACTCAAAAAACAACCGAACAGGTGCTTGATGCAGATAAACAGACAACTGACAGTGATGATGTTCCAACATTTACAAAGGGATTAATCATTGTTGAAAAATGTATGCTTCATCTTGATAAGGGTAAATACAAGGAGGTCAATTTTGGCAATCTGCACGCCAATCTAACGCTTGATAAGGATGGTGTTTTACAGGTTCAGTCAAATAAATTTGATATTGCAGAAGGTATTTCTACTCTGAAAGTTAAAGCAGATTTAATCAAAAAACAATACTATTTGAGATTGGGAATAAAAGACGTTAATTCTGATGTAATGGCATCAGCAGTTTTAGGACTTCCGCGAGAAATTTCCGGCAAGGCCAGAGGTTTGATAGAAATCAGCTCTGATGAGAGTTTGAAACTTAACGGCGAAATTAAATTTGATATCCAGAATGGAACAATTGAAAAAGTCGGATATGTTGAATATATCCTGAAAGCAGCATCACTCTTTAGAAATCCGCTTGCAATGATTTCTCCGGCAACATTCGGTGATTTAGTAAATATTCCGAACGGGGATTTCGACGTAATTAAAGGTGAGATGAAGATTAAGGACAATGTCGTTCAGAGAATGATGATAAAATCTTCTGCAAAACAATTGAGTTCATTTATCCTCGGACGGTATGATTTAATGACTAATGATGCATCTCTTAGAATTTATACCAAAATGTCTAACAAAGGCGAGGGTTTTGCAGGATTTTTGAGAAACATTTCATTAAACAGTATCGCAAACAGAATTTCTGCCAGCGGAAGAAATGACAGCAACTATTACGCGGCTGAGCTTTCACAGCTTCCGCCAATTAATGCTGACGAAAAGGATTGTCAGGTATTCTTGACAACGGTTGACGGTGATGTGATTAACTTTAACTTCCTGTCATCTTTGAAAAGAATAAAGTAAAAATTAACAAAATTAAGAGAGTAATTTTCGCATTTGTACTTCAAATTTTTTCTTTCCTCCATTAGAAGGATGGCGGATAGCCGTTTCGAATTCCAAAAGGTTTGCAGCTATATTTCCAATTGGAATAACCTTGGCATTTTTAAAAAGTTTTAAAAATGCATCCAAAATATCTCTTGTTGAATTTAATTCGTTTTGCACAGGTTTTCTGTTGGATAGTAGTTGGTCTTTTTTGTGAGGATGGAAAGGAAATACATTCCATAAAACAAAATCTGTTGTTTTAAGCTTTTTGCTGCTGTTCAAGAAACTCCAGACTATTGTAGCAGTAGGCTCTGTAAAACCATCTCTTTGAATTGTTTTAGCCTTTCTTTTTTCTTTTAATTTATCTTTACAGGAACTTCTTTCCATGTCATGAAGATTATATTTTTTAAATATTCTCTCAGAAGTCATGGGAATTCCGGAAAAATGACATCCTTGATATCCCGGTGCTTCTGCAATTAAAACATATTTTGCATTTTTTCTTGATATAAGATAATTTTTAAGATTTTGACACCTTATTTTAACAGCATTATTATCCAAATCATATGTTTCGTCAAAATCTTTCCAAGGATTAAATACATTTGTCATTTTCTCATGTCTTTTTAATATTTCAATAAAATTTTCAACAGTACTTTCATTTATGTTATTCATATTTTAATCCTTTCTATATATGTTAATGTATTATTTTTATGGTAGTATGTCTATAGTGTTTTAGATAAATAAATTTACTGATTAACAAAGGATAAATATGAATATATTAGATTATTTGAAGGCGGTACACGCGCAAAGACAAATTAATAAACTTGCACGCAAATACAAAAATAAAAAGATTGTAATTTATGGTGCTGGTGAATATTTTCAAATTTTAAAAAATAATTTTGATTTATCTAATTTAAATATTGTCGGCATTGCTGATAAAAAATTTGAAACTTCAAAAGATTCTAATCCGACTCAATACCTAGCTCTTGCGCCGGAAGAATTGAAAGAGTTTGATTTGGATGTAATTTTAGTTGCACTCTATGATGATACAAGCTTGTGTGATTATTTAGAATATCAATTACTTATAAATACTGAAAACGAAGGCAAGCCCGTCCGTTCTATAGTTGAACCGACAATTTTATACACAATTAAAGTTTTATTAGGTAAATAATGGAAAAATCAGTTTTAATAAAAAGATTAAAGAACAAATTTAAATCAAAAGAAGAAAAGCTTAAGAATTATTATAAAAAGAGTTATCATACTTATCAATTTTTAAAAGATATAGCAGATACCAAAACACTTAAACCTTGTAAAGGCAAATTAAGAGAATATCAACTAAGAACGCTTGATTTCGCAAAAAGTTGGTTTACAAAGTTTGAAAAATTTGATGTAAAATACTTTCTGATAAGTGGAAATCTTCTTGGTGCCTTCAGAAACAAAGGTTTTATTCCTTGGGAGGATGATATTGATATCGGAATGCTTAGAGATGATTTTGACAAACTTATAGAGCATTTACGAAAAAACTGTTTAGAAGTTGATGTTAGCAAAATTTATTATTCTAAAAAGAACAGAAGTTTTGTTATTAATGAATTTATTAAAAAGAACCCAAATCAGATGGCTTTTGCTATTTTTCCAACTCACCTGCAAATATTGCAAGGTAACAATATGAAAAATCTTATGACATTAGATATTCATCCTTATGATTTTTATGCTGATGATTACACAGAAGAAGAAATTAAAAAAGATATGGATTTAATTAAGCGTCAAAAAAATAAAATAGATAATTTTGCTGAGCTTAATAAATATCTAAAAGAATTAAGATTAAATAACAATAGAATAGGTGTAAAATCAAACAAAATATATTATGGCTATGACAACTACGACATTACATTTTTACCTTTTACGGATTGGTATAAGACAGGTGAGATTTTACCTGTAAAAAAAGCTGATTACGAAGATACGCAATGTTATATACCAAATATTCCTGAAAAGTCTTTGTTGATTAATTATGGAAAAGATTATATGTCTATGCCCCAAAAAATTATGTTCAAATCACATATTGGTTATAGAGAAGCTTGTGATATTGCTAAATTTAGTCTTGATAAACAAGTAATGCTTAAAAAGGTAGAACGCAAATTTAGATTCACAAAAGAAAAAAAATACAAAGAATTATACAAAAAAACTAAACCGTTAGCAGATTTAATGCTTGATATAGTTGACATAAAAACAGTGAAGCCTTGTCAAGAAAAACAACTTAGACAGTTTCAGCTTGATTGTGTTGAATTTGCAAAAAAAATGACAGATTTTTTTGATACGCATAATTTAGAATACTTTATAACATCAGGAACATTAATCGGTGTTGTTAGGCACGGCGGTTTTGTACCTTGGGATGATGATTTTGACGTAGGAATGATGCGCAAGGATTATGAAAGATTAAAATTAATTTTAAAAGATAATTTTAAAGCAATTGATATTTCTAAGATTTCTGTTTCAAAGGGCAATTCCATTCAGGTTATTGACTCAGCCTTAAAAAACAGCAGCGGCGAAATTTTATTCTATGCAGGACCTAAATACATTCAAATTTATCAAGGTGAAAGTTTCAAAAATTGCAGATTAATTGAAGTATTCCCGCACGAATACTACAAAGACAACTACACTTTGGCTGAACATAAAAAATATATATCAAAAATAAAAAACCAACTTGGTTTAATTGATTCCTGGAAAGATATGACTGATTTTCTAAATTTAGAAATCGAAAACAACAAAAATATAGTAGAAAAAAGTAGTTTTATATATTATGGTGTAGATAGTCTTGGAAGTTATATCGTAAATCCAACCGGTCCAATGAGCCAAGATATGATATTCCCGCGCAAAAGAGTAAAATTTGAAGATTTTGAATTTTGGGCACCAAATAATCCTGATGGGTATATAAAGGTTCAATACCCTGATTATTGGAATTTCCCTTCCAATTTTTCCATTGCACCATTATTAGAAATAAAAACGAAACACAAATTTTAGAAATTTATGTTTTAATCTTTTTATAATCATATATTTGATTTTTTTATCACCGCTACTGTTTTGTTTGTATTTATTTGTAACAAAACCATAAGAATCAAACTTCCATCTAATATTGCGTTTGATAACTTTTGCAGGATTACCTGCAATAATACAGCCTTCCTCTTCAAATTTTTTGTTTACCAAAGAACAAGCTCCAACTACGCAATTTGAAGGAATTTGTGCCCCTTTAATCAAAGTTACTCTTTGAGCAATCCAAACATCATCACCAATTATAACATCTTGAGGTTCATTATAAGGCAATTTTTCACCCGCATTAAATATTGAATGTCCGTCAGAAGTTCTAATTGTAAGCTCTCTCCCCAATTGAGCTCTTTTACCTATTACAAGTTTATGCGGTTTAAAACGTTCATTGTTATTAACAATTACATTGAAATTTGGTTGATTTAGCCAAATACCTTCATCAATAAAACAACGTCCCCAGCTGCTAACTAACATACTGGCTTTGTTTACTTTAATAGGTGTCTTTTTAATTATGCAAACTGCATTTTCACCAGCTAATTCTATATTTGTATCTTTAAAAGATATTGGCAATTCAATTTCTAAATAGTTATTAACACCATGAATTGAAACATTTAAACCATCTAGCTTTCTCTTTAATCTTTTCTTCCTACCGTTATATGTAACATAGATTTTGTTATTTTTACCTTGCATTTTATATGGAAATAAATTATTGATAATATTAAATAAATTTTTAAACATTGTTTATTCCTTTACACATACATCCAGTGGAAAGTGATTGTCTGCTTTGTCTTTTAATTTTTCGTAATTTGCATAAATTCTATCTTTTAATGATGAAGAAGAAACACCTTTACCATAAGGGAAATAGACAACGGTTACCCCCATATCTTTTAGGTAATCGTATTTGCCTGTCCAATCGTCACCTACTACAAAAATATCAAAATTCAGTTTTTTAACCTTATCCCTATGGTCTAGGCTGTGTTGAGGAATTACAATATCAGGATATTTAATCGCCTTCATCAACGCGATTCGTTCCTCAAACGGAATAATCGGTTCAGATTTGTAGCTAGCAACAAGTTCATCGGTGTTGACACCAACAATAAGAATATCGCCCAAAGCTCGCGCGTATTCAATCATCTTGAGATGATTGATGTGCAGCATGTCAAATGTACCTGATGTGTAAACTACTGTTCTATTTCCTATCATAGATTTATCCTTTTAGTATCCAATATTGAGCGTTTGTTTCTTCTCTTGCACCAGATTTATTATCAAGCAATAAATCTGTTTTAATAATATTAAAAGCATTTGTTTTAAAGTATTCTTCATATTCTTGTTTTGTTCGATATATTGCGCTGTAATCAGTTTTTAAATCTTTTGACTCGAATTTATTAAGGGTCAAACGACCTTCCATTAGACTAATGGATTCCTGAATATATAAATATTCAGGAGAAACTTGCCTAAATGCTTTAAAAATATTTGAAATATTTTCATCATTAATATACATTAAAACACCTGTACAAATTATCAAATTAAATCTTGATGTTAATATATCTTTATCTAAATTCAGAATCGAATTGTTATAAAATTTTACATTAGAAAAATTTGTAAATTTTTTAGAAGCATAATTAATAAAACCTTCTGAAAAATCTACTCCAACGTAATATTCAAACTTATTTTGCAAATTCTCAGCCCAACGACCAATCCCGCAGCCTATATCTAAAATTCCTGGATTTTGGATTTTTTCAATGATTTTTTCAACTATTCTTTTTTCATTTTCGTTCCTTATATTCTGTTCAGAACCGGTATTATCAGAGCCAAGCAGAACTGTTTGCAAATTATTAATATTATTTGCTCTTTTTTGCCAAAATTCTTTTGTTGAATTATTATCTATATTTATTTTATCAGTATAAACTCTTGTTTGCATGTAATTCTTCTTTCACCTTTTCTAAAACTTCCAGACAGTGATTAATTTCATCCAGACCAACCGCACCATAATTTCCTATTCGGAAAAGTTTCGTCTTTAACTCCCCGCCTGACGGTGCAATTTCAACATTGTATTTTTCACGCATTATTTTGACAATCAAACTTGCATCAAAATCGTTTGTCATAACTGCAGTTACACAATTTGCAGAATTTTTAGCTAAACATTTAAATCCAAGCTTTTCAAGTCCAATACGCAAATATTCAGTATGTTCTCTATATCTTGCTCTAAAGTTTTCTAAACCTTCGCTTCTAATTTTTTCAAGCCTTTTCTGCAATTGATTAACCAAACTAACTGCCGGTGTAAAAGGTGTTTGGTTTCTTTTGTAATTATTAACATAATCAAATATATCAAAATAAAAAGTTCTTAAATTTGCTTTTTCTGCATATTTCAGTGCTTTTTGAGAAACAGACATAAATCCCAGTCCCGGAGGCAATGCAAAAGCTTTCTGTGAAGCAGAAATTGCAACATCAACTCCCCACTCATCCGTTAAAAATTCATCCGTAAGAAGTCCGCTTACACAATCAACTATAAACAATATATTCGGATATTTTTTTAAAAGATTGCCAATTGCCCTAATATCGGTTAAAGCGCCGGATGATGTTTCATTCAGTGTTGCAAAAAAAGCCTTTACATTAGAATTTTTATCAAGATATTTTTCTATGACATTAATATCAGGGCTTAATCCAAATTCAAAAGGAATTTCTATTGCATTAATTCTATGTTTTTGACAAATATCACCCCATCGCTTTCCAAAAGAACCGGCATTTATATATAGTACAGAATCATTTGCAGATAAAAAATTAGTTACAGCGGCTTCCATTGCGCCAGTTCCTGAGGAAGAAAATACAACAACAGGATTTTTTGTCTGAAAAACATACTTTAAGCCCGAAAAAATTTGTTCCCATTTTTGAGAATAATCTTCTGTGCGCATGTACTCCAATGGCTCGGATGCAATATCTAATATTTCACGCTCTACTTCTGTCGGTCCTAAAACCATTAATAACTTCTTTTGCATGACACTATTCTAGCACAGTTCTCCGGTTATGTCTTGAATAATATTTTCTGCACAATAATTATTTTTAAGCTGCACTTCTTCCATTATCTTTATACGTAAATCATACTTATAGTCATTTTTCTTTATTAAAACATCATCAAAAGTTTTATACATTTCTTCAAGATTATTAACTCTATAATATCCGGTGCATATTTTTTTTACAGTTTCATTACGTTCCGCACTTTCACTAGAAAACAAATGTATGATAGGAGAACCAGTCAATAAATATTCCGTTAAAAACGAACCTGAATCGGTAATCATAGCGTAAGAATCATTGAATAAATCTAAATAATCGCCTTCATCCCATATTTTTGCAAAATTTCCCCAGTCTGCATAATACGCATCTGCTTCTTCTTTTGTCATATATCCGGATGTAAACAGAAATCTATATAATGCAGGGTGCGGCTTAAATACCCAGCTTAACCCTTTATGTTTTTTTGCGTATTCTAATATTTCTCTTCCGCTCCAATCAAAAGTAGAGTACCTTATGTTATTACCGCAAACAGTCCAATGCGGCGCATAAATTAAATATTTCTTTTCATGTTTTTTGGTATCCAAATAAAAATAATCCAGCTGCGGGTGTCCGGCAACAGATAAATTTGCACCGTGATTAGACATTTTGGAAGCATAAGCATTTTTTACAGAATCATTGATTATATAATGCCGATAGAGATATCTATGAAATCGCAAATCATATTCAAAAAAGAATTTATCCGAATCCGTTAAAAAATATGGTATATAATATGTTAAAGCAAACTTTGAACATACAACAGGGCCTTGAGTCCTTTCTACATACCAGGGATGGGAATAAAAAATTAAATCCGGTTCAAAAATTTCAAATGGTATAAACTTATTATTGCCGATATCAAACCCAAGCTCAACATTCATGCCACGTTTTTTAAAAAACTGATAATTTTTTAACACGTCCTTTGAATCTTGAAAATTAGCATTATTTTCTTGTGCACAATTTTTTGTTACTACTATTAATGGTTCAAATCGTTCATCTTTTAACATCAAGTCGTAGACGGATTGAGATTTCCAACGAGAAGAATCATAAACATAAAATAAAACCTTTAGTTTCTTTTTGTTTTTTAATCGCTGTTTTACAAGCGGTATGTTTCGCTTAATATACGCACAATTTTGTGCAACCTTCATGTTGTAAAAAAATTTTTGACCAAAACCAAGAATATTACCAATTTTTTCGTAGTCTATATACATTAAAGCTCCGCTTTTTTGCCCTTACGTTTTAAAATCTTTGCCTGATATTTCGGGTCATACTGGAATTTGTATCCGTTAATAAAACTTTTCACAACAGCCTTAGAAAAAGTTCCTCTTGCAGACCAGTATGATGTATGAGCAAAAGCAAATAACCTTTTGCTCCAGACACTTGAATCATCATAAATAACACCGGAAGGATTTTCTATCTGCATATCCAGTCTGTCTTGAATTTCGTTAACTGTAAGGTTTCTGCTTGTCGGAAAACCAAGCGGGTCTTCTCTAAAATTAACTGTTATCCAGAAAATTCCGTTCTCAAAAATATACTTTGTCATTAATTTGTTATAATAATTAAGCTCATACTCAGAATCAGCGAGGTCTGAATAAAAAAGAACAAGCGGACTTGCAAAGTTCACAATACCTTTGAGCCTGTTATCAGGCGCACAGGCGAGCTCTGTCTGTTCATCAAGTTTTAAATAATTAGCCTTAAGCTTTTCCCTATCCTGATTTAAAATTATCTGACCTGTTTCAGAAACAGTTCCAATACCTGCATAACTATAAGAAAGAGCAGAAATACAGGTGTTTTTCTTTGGATTTTCTCTTACATATTCAAGAAACTCATCATCCATTTTCAAGCTCTCAAATAATTTTTCCGGATTTATATATCTTAGTTTGTTGAATAAGTATTCATATGTAATAAAAGTGCCCGCTGAATATCCGTAAAGAATAACATCATTACCTTCTGCACTCTGTTCTTTAACATAAGTATTCAGCTCCTCTAATATCGGAACCATATTATGCGATTTCTGAACCCATATTGCATCGTGCATATATTGAGCAATAAGGCTTCTGGCAATATAAGCACCTGTAGAGCTTATTGCTTTTGAAACGTCAAGCTGGCTTTTTACAAAAGCTAAATCTTTTTCACTCTTATCTCCCCAGAAAAATATCACAGGCTCCGCTTCAACATTCAAACCGCCCAGTGATGAATAATATTTCTTAATAGCAGAATTTTTTTCAAACTTTTTCCTGAGAACCGGATGAAGTTTCCTGACACCTTCTTCATACCAGTTCTTCATCTTCTCATCATTGTTGTTAGAACCGTTTATATAAATAAAACTTACATCATTTACCGCAAATGCTGGTGCAAAAAATAACAAACATAAAAATACTATCAAAATCTTTTTCATAATGTTAGTTTATCATTATTACGATAATAATTCAAAATGATTTTTGTTGTACTCTATTAAACCTTCTTTTTGAAGCTTTGATAATTCAAAACTCATTGCGCTCCTGTCAACATTCAAATAATCCGCCAAATCCTGACGGTTAAAATGTATATCAAAACTGTTTGAATGTCTTTTCTGAGCTTCATTAGAAAGATAAGTCAAAAGCTTGTCACGGATAGTTTTTTGCGAAACATTCTCAATTTTTTGTATAAGTTCAATGTTCTCTTTAGACAAAATCTGAAACAGGTTATTAATTAAAACTTTATGTCTTGTACACGCATTCTGGCACATAGATGTACATTTTTCATAACTCAAAACTAACACAAGTGTATCTTTGATTGCGATTGCATCTACGCTTGATTCAACATCTTTTGAGCCGACAAAAGAGAGCGCAAGATTATCGTTGCGTGAAAGTCTGGAAATTATAATTCTTCTTCCCCAGTAAGAGTCTTTTTCAATATTAACTTCGCCGTCCAAAATCAGGTATATATTTGCAATCATATCACCCTGACGAATAATCATCTCATCCTTTTCGTAACGGCGTATTCTGGCATTAAAGCACTCCAGCAGACCGCGGAGTTCCTCGTCATTCATACCGTAAAAAACCGGAGAATTTTTTATTTGATTATAATACTTTTCCAAACGTTCCATATTCTTTATTGTAATACAAAAAGCTTATTTTGCTGCAGGAAAATACATTGATTATCACATATTTCTTTTGTACAATAAAGCCTGTAATTATGATTTACTTAGACGCCGGAACAACATACTCAAAAATAATATCAGATGAAAAGCTTTTTGAAGACGAAATATGTGAAAAAGACGGAAAGCATTATTTCATACTGCCTTCAAATATTATAAAATCCAAAAACCTTACTCCGGAACGTTCCTGCGGACACATGGCAAACGCAAGCGAGAACGAAATTATTGCACTGGCGCAAGGAGCCAAAAAAAATCCCGAAGTAAGAGAGGCAAAAGAAGCAACAATTCTTGATTTGGGAAGCAGAGATGCTAAGTGGATTAAATTCAGACACGGAAAATTTCACGATATGGACTGGAATACATCCTGCGCAAGCTCTACCGGCGCAACGGTTGAAATGCTCTTAAAATTCTACAGTGTTAAACCAGATGAATTAAAATTTACACCGGAAAAATTTGCAGTAACCTGCGGAATTTTCGGGATGGAAAAAATTATGGACTCAATATCCTCAGGCGCAAAACCTTCAGAAGCAATCTCAAAATTCGTACACGGTATAGGTTTTAATGCGTGGAATTTCTGCAAAAAACCTGAAAAAATCTATTTATCCGGCGGTTTTTGCGAAAACAAATGTCTGGTTGATTCGCTGAAAAACTACTGCGAAGTGACTCCGCTCGGCAGGTTTGTCCTGTGCGAAGGTTTGATATGTTGATAATCCATAAGATTTACGCTATACTCTAGATGTATGAATAAGCGTGTGAAGAAACTCTCTCTTGCCATATACTGGCATATGCATCAACCGGTTTACGAACTCGAAGGCACGTATCTGATGCCGTGGGTCAGACTTCATGCAGTAAAAGATTATCTCGATATGGTTTTAATTCTGGAAAAGTTTCCAAAATTAAAACTTAATTTTAATATTGTTCCCGCACTTCTGGACGCTATTCTGGATTATACAGAAAACGGATACCACGATATTCATTCCGAACTCACCGTTTCTGATACAGAAAATTTAACAGACGAAGAAAAAGCGTTTATATTAAATAATTTTTTCAGTTCAAAATACGAAACAATGATTTACAGAAGCGAGAATTACAAAGAACTGTATCAAAAACGTTTTGCAAAAGATGTTGCTGCAATAGAAGATTTTTCTGCACAGGAATTTTCTGATTTAATGGCGCTTTTCAACCTTGTATGGATTGACCCTGTTCATTTTGAAAGATATCCAAGACTTCAAGAGCTATGGGAAAAACAAAATGGATATACACAGCAGGACAGAGTTGAAATTATTGATATACAGAAACAAATTATACGAGAAATTATACCAGCGTATAAAAAGTATATTCAGACAGGAAGAATTGAACTCACTACAAGCCCTTATTACCACTCAATCCTGCCGATTTTGATAGATGTAAAAAGTTCAACAAAAAATGTTATTACAATAGAAGGACTTCCTCAGTCATTAGGAATGCTTGATGATGCAAAATATCAGATAAAAAGCGGACTGGACAGAATTGAAGAAGTTTTTGGAGTGCGGCCGAAAGGTATGTGGCCGCCTGAACTGTGTCTGGGGCCTAAAACTCTTAACCTGCTTGCAAAAGAAGGTATTGAATGGACTATTTCGGACGAAGGAGTCCTTGCTAACTCAATAAACTTTGATTTTATCAGAGATTTTAAAGGAAATTTAAACGACCCGTACCACCTTTTAAAGGTTTACAGCTACGAAACAAAAGAAAAAGAAATTGATATCATTTTCCGCGACAGATCTATTCCTAATCTTATAAACTTTGAGTATGCAGGAATAAATTCTCAAATGGCTGCCGGTGATTTGTATGAAAAAATCAAAATGATACAAAACAAACTTCTTGTTTCGCCTGACGAAACACACCTGCTTACAATAGCGTCTGACTGCGAAAACTGCTGGGAAAATTACCAGAATGACGGAAGAGATTTTCTTGAAAATATTTATTCAATGATTGAAAACGATGAAACGCTTGAAACTGTTCTTATAAGCGATTATATTAGAGAAGACAAGCATAAAAAAAGCTTAAAGAAAATTTTTTCAGGTTCCTGGATAGACAAAACTTTCCAGTTCTGGATTGGAGAGCCGGAGAAAAATAAAGCTTGGGCTTATTTGAAAAAGACAAAGGATGATTTCGATAACTATGTTAAAGAAAACAGCTCCAATCCTAATATTAATAAGGCAAAACGCGAATTACTTATTGCAGAAGGCAGTGACTGGTTCTGGTGGTACGGAGAACCAAATAACTCAGGTCAGGACTTTGTTTTTGACTACATGTTCAGAGAACGTTTAAAAAATGTGTACATTATATTAGGCATTAATTATCCCGAATATCTGGATAAAACCCTGATAACTACTATAGAAGTACCTTTCAGACATCCTAAAAGAAATATTACTCCGAGGATGGATGGTTTAAACAGAAGTTCTGATGACTGGTATAATTCAGGTTCGCTCAGCATGCTTGACGGGCCGGTGTTTAGAGAAAATAAGAATGTTGATAAGATTAATTTCGGCTGTGACAAAGACAATATTTATTTCAGACTGCATGTAAATAAGGGGTCGGGCGAAATAAGTTTTGTTGACAGGATTAATCAGTTTTATATTTACACAAGAAATGCTTCAAGGGTTGGCGACAGAGCATATATAAGGCTTATCAGCAAAACAGACAATCCTTATCCGATTTTGCTGGAGAAGTTTGAACACGAACTTGCGCTTACGCTTGTGAAAGATACTTTGTATCCTCCAAGATTAACTGCGGTTCTGCATCCAAATATGTGGACTCTTGATAATCCTGAAGGAATAACAATTGTTTACGAAGATGTTATTGATGTTTGTATTCCTTTTGATAAATTGGGAATTGAACCGGGTGAAACTGTTGAATTTTTTATGGCAAATACTGATTCCGGAGTAAAGAATACTTATATTCCGCAGGAAATTCTGCTATCCATGACAAGAGTGCTACGCACGTAGATAAATGGACGGATGGCAATCGTCAAAATTACAAATCAATATTTAACCTCCAAGCCATCCTAAATAGTAAAACTACCCGTTTAACGTATTTTAAGGAGCTACGCACGGGGGTAAATGAAAGACCAACTGTCAGGCGACAAATGTGTTCTGTCAAATGTATGTTAATTTTCCAAATCGCCTTCAGTCGCATAAATTTATGCCAAACTATAAAATAAAAGAACGCCAAACTATAAAATAAAACATTGCCAAACTATAAAATAAATGTTATAATTAAAACATGAAAAAATACAGAGCAAGAATTTCAGACAAAATTTTATCTAAAAAATTATCAAGCAAAGGGGCTGTATTAATAGAAGGAGCAAAGTGGTGCGGAAAAACTACTACTGCATCGCAAGTCGCGAAAAGTATTTTAAAAATGCAGGATCCTGCAGAAAGAGAACAGAATATAAGAATGTCTGAAATTAATCCATCAAGACTGCTTGCAGGTAAAACCCCGCGCCTCATTGACGAATGGCAGCTTGCTCCAAAATTATGGGATGCAATAAGGTATGAAGTTGACGAACGCGACGAGTTTAATCAATTTATACTGACAGGTTCAGCAGTTCCTGCCGACTTTTCAGAAATTTCCCATACCGGCACCGGAAGAATATCCAGAATGTTAATGCGTCCGATGTCACTTTATGAATCAGGGGACAGTTCGGGTAGTATTTCTTTAGAAAAACTTTTCAAAGGCAGTGCAGAAATTGATTGTGAAAATAATCTTGATATAGAACAAATTGCTTATCTAATTTGCAGAGGCGGATGGCCTAAATCTATAGGACAAAAAAGGGAAATAGCATTGCAGCAGGCAATTGATTATTACGATTCTGTTATTAATAATGACATATCGCGCGTAGATAATGTTAAAAGAAATCCTGAAAAAACCAAAAGGTTATTGCGCTCATATGCTCGTTCAATCGGCACTCAAAGTAAAATTTCTTCTCTTTCACAAGACGTTAATCCTTCCGGTGACAGTGAAATAGCATCAAATCCTACGATAATGGATTATATAGAAGCATTAAAGAAAATTTTTGTATTGGAAGATTCAAGAGCGTGGAATCCGAACTTACGTTCAAAAACAGCAATCAGGACTTCTGATACAAGATATTTTACCGACCCGTCTATCGCAGCAGCAGCAATGGAATTAGGGCCGGATGATTTGATTAATGATTTAAACACAATGGGATTTTTCTTTGAAAATTTATGTATCAGAGATTTAAGAATATATGCAGACGCATTAGACGGCACTGTATATCATTACCGTGACAAAAACGGACTTGAATGCGATGCTGTGATACATTTAAGAGGAGGAGCTTACGGACTGGCAGAAATAAAACTTGGCGGAGAAAAGCTCATTCAAGAAGGTATTGCAACTCTTAATAAATTAGAATCAAATATAGATATATCAAACATGAAAGCTCCTGCTTTTAAAATGGTACTCACAGGAGTTGGAAAATATGCTTACAATCAAGATGGCGTTTTTATTATTCCTATTGGATGTTTGGGAGTGTAAAAGTTGATTTATTTGGTTTAATATGTATTATTGTAATAGATAGCGGGGGTTTATTGTGATAAATGTTTGTCTGGCTTGTGATGATAATTATGCAAAATATGCAGGTGTTGTAATTGCATCTATACTGGACAGTGCTAATCTTGATGATTCTCTGTGTTTTTATATACTTGACGGAGGAATCAAATCAAAAAATAAAGATAAAATCCTTGCTTTAAAAGATATAAAGGATTGTGAAATTAAGTTTGTTCCTATTGATAACAGCCTTTTTACAGATTATATGGATGTGAGAACACATGAGTATATTTCAATCCCAACATTTTACAGACTCAAGCTTCCGACTTTGCTTCCGAATGTTAAACGAGTAATTTATTTTGACTGTGACTTTGTTGTAACAAGCAGTCTTGCAAAGCTATTCAACGTTAACATGGGTGATTACCCGATTGCAGGCGTCAAAGATATTAGCAAAAAACTTACTAAAATTAATCCGAATTATGTTAATGCCGGCATGCTGGTTATGGATATTGAAAATCTTAGAAAAATTAACGCGGAAAAAATCCTGCTTGATTGGACAAAAGAACATTTTGACACAATCAAACTCGGCGATCAGGAGATTATAAACGAAGCGCTCAAAGGTAAAATAATGCTTGTTGAAGATGAATGGAATGTTCAATCCAGCAACTTTACAAACCGCTCAAGCTATACCAGAACTCCAAAAGCTATCCATTTTGTAGCAAAGAAAAAACCATGGCATTATGCATCTTTTAGCGTTCACAGACCGCTCTATTTCAAGTATTTGCAGCTAACTCCGTGGAAATTAAGCGAAAAAGATTTAAAACACTGGACACACGATAACCAGATTGCATCGCTGATTGAGTATGTAAAATACAGACCTTTATTCTTATTCAGGCCGAGATTTTACGAAGCTTTATTTGAAACCTATATTAAGCCTTGTTTTGAATACAAAAAGCCTGTAATAAAATCCAAAACCTTTATTGTCTGGGAACCGTGTTCAAAAAGCCATTCAGAAGTTGTTCCGGGTTATGTCAAATATCTGCTTGATTTGGGTTATCACGTTTCTGTTATAGTTAACCCGCAGCACTACAAAAGCGGTTTGTTTTCAAGGTTTGAAGATAAAAACCTTACTTTAAACAAAATGTCACGCAAAGAGGTAAAAGAATTTTTCCGGAAAAATAATCTGAAAGATGTTTCCGGTGTTCTTGTCACCACATCCGGAAAACTATGTGACAGTATTCATTATGAACAATGCTATGAGAGTTTTAATCCTGAGGCTGACAAGTCAAAACTGTTTTTTGTAGAACATGAAGTTAAACACTCTGTTGATGCCGGAACCTGGAGAAAAGATATCATTACATTGAGAAAACTTAATTATAAGGAAGCAGACTCTGTTGTCGTTAATCCGCACTATTTCGGAGAAGTAAAACTAACGCCTAAAAACAGTGATATAGTTAACTTTGTCACAGTTGGCGCAATTCAGGGCAAGAAGAAAAACAACGACCTTATTATAAATTCTGTAAAAGAATTACACGAAAAGGGCATTCGTAATTTCAAAATCACTGTAATAGGTAAAGGACATTTGAAAAAACTTCCAAAAGAATTACAGCAGTATTTTGATATCAAAGGCCGGCTTCCGTTCGACAAAATGTACGACGAGATAGAAAAAGCCGATTTTCTTATAACATCTTATGACGAGACCAAACCCGGACATATCAGGTACAACACAACCGGAACAAGCGGAAACTTCCAGCTTGTATACGGATTTGCAAAACCTTGTATTATTATTGAAAGTTTCGGGCCGATTAACGGGTTTGATAGTTCAAATTCTATTTTGTACAAAACAGACAGTGAATTTGCAAATGCTCTTCAAAAAGGAATTGAGATGAGTTCTGAAAAATATTCCGAACTGCAAAAGAATTTAAAAGCTTATGCTGATAAACTTTATGAAAATTCTAAAGAAAATTTACGTAAACTTATAACCACGAAGGGCGGAATAAATGAATAAAATACCTGTTGTATTTACTTTTGATAAAAGAATAATTTTAGGTGCAGCAGTTACCATAAAAAGTCTTATTGACACAGCAAAGCCTGAAACTGAATACGATATTTATGTTTATCATCCTGATATTGATGATAAAACTGCGCAGGAATTTGCCAAAATGTGCGAAGATACTAAACATTCAATAACTTTTGAATACATTTCGACAGAACGCTTTAAAGGCGCACCGATTAACAAGGGCGGAAGCTGGACAGAAATTGTATATTACAGGCTTCTTATACCGGAACTTCTGCCTCAGTATGATAAAGTAATCTATGCTGACACTGACGTTCTATTCAAAGGCGACCTGACAGAAGCTTATAATATTGATTTGAAAGATTACGAATGCGCAGCAGTGGCTATGGAGCCGAATAACGAAAATATGCTCTGTCACAAGTATTTTCCGGAAAATAAAAATGAATTGACTTATATTTCAAGTTTTATTATTTTTAATTCAAAGAAAATGCGCGAGGAAAATTTCGTATCACGCGTATTTGATATTATAAAAACCTTTAACACAAGATTGAAGTTCTTTGATTTGGATACTCTAAATCTTGCCTGTGATAAGATTTACAGCCTTCCTTACCGCTACGGAGTATTCCAGAGCCTGTATTATACTGATGACTGGTCTACGTCTGAAGAGTATAAATTCTTAAAAAATGTTTATTCAGATGATACTTTAAAACATGAGGTTAAAAACGTAATAATGCTGCATTATGCAGGAAATCCGGGTAAACCATGGAGAAGAAAGTATATTCCGGAGGATTATAAGGCATTCATTGAAAGAATTCCGAAAACTCTCAAAAAATATACGTTTAGAGATTTGAGAAAAAGATTATTCAGCAAAGTATGAACAAATTAAAAAACAGCATTTTTAAAATATTAATTGAACTTTTTATCTTTGATAAAGTCAAGCGCTCAAAAATCAAAGCACGCTGGGCTAAACGGTATTTTGAAAAATATATTGAGGTTCAGGCAGAGGGACAATTGCCTGCAGATGAAAGTCATTTACCCATTTGGCAGTACTGGCATCAGGGTAAAGAAAACGCGCCTGAATTAATTCAAAGATGCTTTGAAAGTGTTCAAAAATATGAGGGCGATAGAAAAATCAATATTCTTTCTTTTGACACAATCAAAGATTATGTAGAACTCCCTCAGAGATACTATGACCTTGTAAGCTCCGGCAAAATGCCTGTTGCACTGTTTAGTGATATCTTGAGGATGTATCTTCTCACTCAATACGGCGGCGTTTGGATAGATTCAACTATTCTTTTAACAGATAAAATACCGCAGGAAATTATCGACTCGAGTTTTTGCGTGGTCAGAAAAGACCCTGAAAAAGACAATCAGGAAAACAAAATGTCCTGTTATTTTATCCGTGCAGATAAGAACAGCCCTAATTTAAACGCTATAAAAAGGACATTAGAAAATTACTGGGCCGAAAACGATTTCATGATTAATTATTTTATGTTTGAACATATTTCAACAATGCTTTCTGACAAAACTCCTGAACTTAAAGCAGAATGGGATAAAATGCCTTATCTTGACGGAGAAATTTGCGGAAAACTTCAAACGATTATGGATAAAAATTTTAGTCAGGAAGAGTTTAATGAATTAAAATCAAAAACTTTCATGCATAAACTTACGTACAAAAAACAGCCGTCTAAAGAGTTTTTAGATAATATGTCAGTATGAATACCAATTACCTAAAAAACAAATCAGGCGTTCTTTCCTTCGTCTTCTGTAAATAAACCGTCTGTAAGTTTTGAAACCGTATTTTATATGTTCCATAAGAGTAATATATCTTGCATTTTTCTTAACATCATTTCGTATAAGATTGTAATCGTATTTTGTATATCTTTTTATTAAATACTTTGTCAAAATAGGATAAAAAACTTCTGCATTTCTGTATAATGTTATCTCTCTTTTTAGAAATGGAGATTTATCATGCCGTATTAAATTTATGTATGCAGCGGTATGCGCTGATGGAACTTTTTTACTGAGTTCGCAGTAAGAATCACACTTAAATCCGTTTTCTTCAAGCAGATGAGTCATACCCATTTCGTATTTTATAACTATTTCTTCTTTTGTATTTTCTTTTTTGACAGAAGTAATAAAATTATTAAAAATATCTGAATTAAAAACAGCAGGTTTAAAGACTATAAAATATGACTGTATATGATTAAATCTACAATAAATATCTTCATCCTCTTTTTTTATTCCCGAGTCAGAAGAAGTAGCACCCCAAAAATCAATAGTCTTTTGTGACATAACAGAAAACATTTCCTTGAATGGAAACAAAGGTGCATAACAGCTGTCATTTGCTAAAATTAACTCTTCGCAGGCGGTAAGCAGATTATTTTCTTTTGCATACAAAAATCCCCTCTTGTATGAGCCAAAATCATATTCACCGTGTCTGCCAATAATCGATTGTTCAACAATACCCTCTATCTTTTTTAATTCTTCCGGCAGCACATCTGAATCAGAAACAAAAATTATTTTTTCTGCACACTTTTTCAATTCTGACAAATAATATACAACATAATTCTGTATTAAATTATTTTTATCATAATGGGCAAATACTGCTGTTCTTTTCATACACTATTCCTTCTTTAAAGCATCATTAAAATCCATTTTCAGATAATCTTTGAAGCGCTTATATAAATCATCACCGCATTTGTCTAATAAATTCTGCTTTTTATAATATTCAAAAATTATCGGAATTAAATTTATATATTTAAAAGGTTCTTTGTCTGTATAAATAATAGAACCGGCCCTTTGAAAGTAGTTATAAAACGGCTTATCTATGTAGTATCCGGTTTTAACCCAGGGAGAATACATCATCCAAAAAACATTATCCTCATAATTGTATCCTTTTGGAAAAATACATTCTTTATCTTTTATAATTGATGCTTTAAAAATCTTAGACCAGACTGTTACAGGAGTTTTTCTGATTTTTTTGTAATTCATTTTCTGAAATCCCTTCACAGGCAGTTTCTGAATCTCAGTTTTTCCATCCTCATAAACTTTTTGCGAACCAAAGCAGACAAAATCAGTCTTATACTTTTCAATTGCGCTATACGCTTCTTCAAAAGCAGTTTCCTCTATCCAATCATCGCTGTCAACAAAAGCTATATATGGTGCGGAAGCGTAATCTAAACCTTTGTTCCTAGCATCTGAAAGACCTCCGTTTTCTTTGTTAACAATTATAATCTGAGAAGAATATTCCTTTAATATATTTATAGAATTATCAGTAGAACCATCGTTAACACAAATAATTTCCACATCCTTAAGAGTCTGGTTTATTATACTATCCAAGCATCGTTCCAAATATTTTTCAACATTATAAACAGGTACAATAACAGATATTACAGGCATTTGAGCACCTTCTTTATTTTATAAATTCTATGCTGCCACATTGCTCTGGAAAACGAAACCTGATTATTACTATTTATATTTTCTTTGTACTTTTCAATATTCGCTATAAAATATTGCGGAAAAATATTAGACATCTCCAGATTAGCAAAAATATCACCGCGCTCTAAGATATCTTCATTATTCTGAATCTTTTCAAGCATAAGGTTATCAGTATTTTTATTAGCTGTATTTACCTGCTGCTCTACTATAGAATGCATCTTATACCTGACATTCTCTAAATTTCCAATATAACTAAAATGCCACCCGCCGTTTTTTATCTTTTTTCCCTTAACAAATCTCAAATAAGTAGGCAGTCCGTATTTTGAATACAAACAATATTTTTTATCTTTTTCTTTAATCTTTTTTTGAGGGTTGATTAACTCTTTGTACCTGCAAATTTTCGGACTTCTGCAAAACGGAATAGTAACATAAATAGAATTATAGCTAAATCCGAATCTTAGCTGCATTAGAGAACATATCCCTTTTTTATATTTTTTGACGGCTTCAGGATTTGGTATCTCATCACAGTCGGAAATTATGATTACATCATCAGGTTTACAATCTTTCAAACCACGCATTATTGCATCTCTCTGATAATTCTCATAGAGCCATTTGTTTCCGTCAGAACTTGTTTCAGAATTCTCTAAATCTGGAAAATCATTTACTTTTATATAAATAATTTTGTCCAAAAATTTGGCAAATCTATCCTTGTTTTGCTCAAAAATGTATTCTTTATGCCTCCCTGTATGGGTTTTATCAGCTTCTGTTATAACAAAATAATCGACTGTGTCGTATAAAACATTCAGCCTTATTTCAAGAACATCTAATTCATTAAAAAATGGAAAGCAATCGTAAATCATAACACTCATTTACATAAAAAGTAATACATGTAATTACCCAAAATAATAACATAAGTTTATCATTTTGTTAATACATCTGACGAATAAATAATTATTATTCGTTACATATATTGTTTATAGATAGTCATATGTATTTTATTTTAATTAAAGGTAATAGGTTTATTGATTATGTCAAATGTTGATAAATTATATGTAGGCAGAGTTATCCGTCAAAAGAGAAAAGATTTAGGCTTAAAACAGTCTGAATTAGCAGAAATGGTTGGGATTTCAGAAAAACATTTGAGTAAAATCGAAACCGGAAAAAATTATCCTGCTTTAGATAATTTTTTCAAAATGACAGAAATATTGAAGCTGTCACTAAAAGATTTTGTATCTGAAGGTATTGATATGGCAGATATTTCATCAAACAAAAATAAATTGAAAATGATTGTTAATATTGCAACAGAACAGCAAGTCAATATGTATTTAGACATGATTGAAGTTATCAATCATCACATCAAGTAGTCATAGAAAGAGCACTTTTTAATAATGAATAAAACTGTAATTATAACACCTGCATTTAATAAATTTGAGATGGCTACAAAACCATTTCTTCAATCTTTATACCAATATACTGACGAAAATTCTTTTGATTTGATTATCATTGATAACGGCTCAACCGACGGAACTGTTGAATATCTGGAAAATTTTGCAAAAGAACATTCAAATATCAGACTTATACTCAACAAAGAAAATTTAGGGTATTCAAAAGCAAACAATCAAGGAATTAATCTTGCGTTGGAAGGTAATTACAAATACATAGGTCTTTTAAATAATGATATTTTGTTTACTCCGGATTGGCTTAAAAATACTCTTGAAGTTTTTGAACTTGATAAACAGCTTGGTATGGTTTCACCTCGCGATGCAGGCAGACCAAAAATATTTAAAAAGAAATTAACTTCCGACAATTATATTAGTCACTATAAGAATTATTTGAAACGGTTTAAAAAGCCATTTAAATATATGCTTGAGCCTCTTTTCAGCTGTGTTATTGTAAAGCGGGAAGTTATTGAAAAAATCGGCTTGATGGATGAAAATTTCACACCTGCATTCTGGGAAGACCAGGATTATTGTCTGAGAGCATTGTATGCAGGATTTAGTCTTGCAACTTCAAATATTTCTTTTGTATTCCATAACCACAGTACAACAAGTTCTGGTGTTAACTCAGAGGTATATAAACGCAATGAACAGTATTTCTACCAAAAGCATCCGCTTGGTAAATGGATTTGGGAACATAAGCGTTCTAATGTTATAAAAGATTTAAAAAGATATTTTGTAGAAAGTATGGAGTAATCTCTTGTTCAAAAAACAATATACTGCACGTTGGATTGAATATAATATTTTAGGGATAAAGTTTAAAATTAAATCAAAACCTGAGCATATAGACACGGTTAATCTTGTTCTCGAAAGTAATTACGGCATAGGAAACCGTATTTTTGCAATCATCAATGCTCTTGAATATTATTCTCCAAAAAGAATTAATTTTTTCTGGGATAATAAAGGCTGGGTAAATGAATCTTTTTATTCTTTATTCAAACAAAATTTTCCGTGTGAGATAGTTGAATACAATTCTATAGAAGAATGCAAAGGCTGGACAAATTCAAAAAACGAAAGAACTATCCATTTTCCTCAGGCAAGTCTTATAACAGAAGATTTGGTTGAAAGAACTTTAGCAAAAAATAATATATCCTCAGATGTTGTTAATAAATTTAAGAAATATTTTCAAATGCTCGAGCCTTCAGACAAGGTTAAAGAACGCATAAATAGTTTATCATTACCTGAAAATTACACAGCGCTGCAAGTGAGAAATGCGCCTGATTGGGATGATTACGGACGAAATGAAAATTTACAATTATTTCTTGATGAAATTAAAACTTTTCCAAAAGATACAATATTTTATTTATCTGCAATGAATAAAGACATATCGGATTTTATAAAAAATAATTCTGATTATAAAATATGTGAACTCATTGAGAAAAACTATAAATCAATGTATGATGCTATTACAGATTTGTACATAATGTCAAAAGCAGTCAGTGGAATTTATTCTTACGGTTCAACATTTGGCGAGCTGGCGTGGTGGCTTGCAGATAAAGAACAAAAATTTACAATTGTTGGCTCTAGTAAAAACTGGAGATAGATTTGTA